>CAMNFX010000047.1 GCA_946537585.1 uncultured Lachnospiraceae bacterium | reverse complement strand
CTTTATAATATCGTGGACTCTGTTTTTGTAGCCCGCTTAAGTGAGGATGCTCTTACTGCGGTATCTCTGGCGTTTCCGGTCCAGACGCTGATGATCGCGGTGATCGGCGGCACGGGTGTCGGCATCAACGCAAGGCTCAGCCGGAAGCTCGGTGAGCGGCGGTTTGACGAGGTTAATCTGACGGCCGGCAATGCCGTGACCCTCAATCTGATCTATGCAGCGGTGATCATGATACTGGGGCAGTTTGGCGCTTCCCTCTACTTTCATATGATGACCCCGGATCCCGAGATCCGGGCTTACGGAGTCGATTATCTCTATGTGATCATGAGCCTTTCCGCGGCGCTGATCTTCCAGGTGACCTTTGAGCGGCTGCTGCAGTCGACAGGCCTTACGATCTGGTCCATGATCTCCCAGACGACGGGCGCAGTCATCAATATCATCCTGGATCCCATCATGATCTTCGGCCTGCTCGGCTGTCCGGCGATGGGGACACGCGGTGCGGCTCTTGCCACCGTCATCGGGCAGACCACGGCCGCCTGCATCGGGCTGATTGCAAACTTACGTGTCAACAAAGAGATCCGCTTTGAGAAACAGTATCTCAGACCGGACGGTCAGACCATCGCACAGATCTATGCCGTCGGCCTTCCGTCTATCCTCATGCAGTCCATAGGATCCGTCATGAACTTCTTCCTGAACCGCATCCTGCTGGATTTCTCCAGCACGGCTGCTGCCGTATTCGGCGTCTATTTCAAGCTGCAGAGCTTTGTGTTCATGCCGGTATTCGGACTGAATAACGGCGTAGTGCCGATCATCGCCTTTAACTACGGAGCAAGAAAGCCGGAGCGTATCCGGGAGACCTTTAAGCTGGGCGCGGTGTATGCCATGTCCATCATGGCGGTCGGCTTCCTCCTCTTTGAGCTGATCCCCGGACCACTGCTGGGGCTCTTCAATGCTTCCGAAAACATGCTCTCGATCGGTGTACCGGCTCTTCGGATACTGGCCACACCGTTTATCGTTGCCGGCTTCTGCATTATGTGTTCCTCTGTATTTCAGGCGCTCGGCCATGGCGTTTTAAGCCTCTGGGTATCTCTGATCCGTCAGATCATCGTGCTTCTTCCATGCGCGTTTATCCTTTCGAAGGTCATAGGGCTGCAGGGCGTCTGGTTATCCTTTCCGATTGCTGAGGTGGCTTCCGCAGCACTCAGCATTGCCTTTATCCGCGGTATTCTGAAAAAGGAAGTAGATCCGCTGGCCGGCTGAGACAGGCCTGTCGGCAGCATACGGGGAGGCATACGGCCGGACAGCCGCACTGCCTCCCTGCCGCATCTTCACAGCTCCCGTGACTTTGCCAAACCCTGCGATATCATTGATTTTCCCATTGATTTACGCTATGATATAGAAAATCGCCCGGCGGGCGGTATGAGGCATATGGTTGTAAAAAAAGCTTTAACCAACATCATATGCGTTCTTTTGATGTCGGCATTGATCTGTCCGGCTTTTTCCGTGTGCTCATTTGCACTGGAAGCCTGGCCGTCCGACTGCTATGTGGCATCTGAGGGAGCCTGCCTGATCGACGCAAGATCAGGTGTGGTTTTGTTTGCGAAAAATGCGGACGAACCATACTATCCGGCTTCCATCACCAAGGTACTGACTGCCCTGATCACCATAGAAAACTGTGACAATTTAAGTGAACAGGTCACATTTTCCTATGATGCGGTACATATCGAAGAGGAAAACTCCACGATCATCGGCGCTTCCGAGGGAGACCGGCTGTCCGTGCTGGACTGCCTGTACTGCCTTTTGTTCCAGTCGGCGAACGAGGTCGCAAATGCCCTGGCGGAGCATGTCGGAGCAAAGCATCCGGAGCTGAAAGGCGAGGGCGAGAATGACCGGGATGTCTTTGTAAAGATGATGAACATGAAGGCGGAGGAGCTCGGCTGCCGCGGTTCGCATTTTCACAATCCCTCCGGCCTTACGGATGAAAATCACTACACCACGGCCTATGACATGTGCCGGATCATGGCTGCCGCGATCCAGAATGAGACCTTTCTGGATATCGAGAGCAGGACATACTGGACGCATGCGCCGATCCGGCGCTATCCCGATGCCAATGATCCCTGGAACACCGTATATCCGAAGCATCTGATGCTGAAAAAGAACTCAGCCCAGTATTACCGCGGAACGATCGCCGGCAAGACTGGATACACCATGAATGCGGGCAATACACTTGTCACAGCCTGCGAAAGAGACGGAATGGTGCTTGCGGCCTGCGTGCTGAATGCGCATGCCAATCATTACAATGATACACGCCGTCTGTTTGATTTCGGCTTTGATAATTTCAGCTCCCTGAAGCTGACGGATTATGATAATACCAATAATGTGATCGAGCATGACTTTGAGGTCGCGGGCGTTCCCGTGATCGACTCCGTCACGATCGGCATTGACCAGGATACGAGGATCACGATTCCGAAAGCGGGCAGCTTTGCGGAAGTGAGCAAGACGATCCGGACGGAGAATGTTGCCGTCCCCGGCGCCCTTGCGGAAATGATCTATACCTACGGGGACCGTCAGGTAGGATCTGCAGGCCTTAAGCTGATCCCGTTAGGAGGCAGCACGGATACGATGGCCGCGATTGAAGAGGATCCCCTGCTCGGCACCCTGCTCGGAATCGAACCGACAGAGGCAGAGAGCAGCGAAGCGGAGACTTTAGAAGAAGACGGCACCGGTACCGGTGAAACTGCAGAGCCGGCGGAAGGCACAGGAGAAACGGAAACGGATACCGCTTCCCTGGAGGAAGGCGGCAGCAAAGCCACAGCGGCCATGGGCAGCCCGGAAGCAGCGGAGAGTATTCCGGAGACGGAGCTTAAAGAGGAAGCGTCACAGTCCGAACAGGAGAGCGGGACGGCCGAAGCGGCGGAAAACGCCAGGAAAGGCCCCGGGATCCTCAGGATCCTTCTGATCGGGCTCGGAGCGGCGGCAGGTCTTGGCATCCTGATCATCGGCATCAGGCTCCGGGCGGAGAACAGGGTGGCTGAGGAACGTGCCAGAAGACGCGCAAAGCGTCTGCAGAGGACCCGTGATATGACCGGCACACAGCAGATCGAAATGGATCTGGAGGTGCAGGGAAGATTAAGAAAAAAACAAAGAAAAAGAAAAAGACCGTAAATACAGATTGGGTTATGATTAAAGGATGAATACTATCAGAAGAATCATTTTAGGAATCTATATTTCAGCCGGCGCTCTTGTGCTGGCTTCCTGCGGTCCGCAGAACACTCCGGAGGCGGAAAGTACGGAGGAGAGCGAAACGGTTCTTGCGATCGAGCAGGATGACATTTCAGAGACAGAGCCTGTTATCCGGATGGAGATCGACGGCGAGATCCTGCCCGTACTTGCGGACGTAACGACCGCGGAGGACAATTCCGTGCTTGCCCCGGTATATCTTCAGCGCGGTGATAAGCATCCGATCGTTATGCGTCTGCAGGAGCGCCTGATGGACCTCGGATATATGGACAACGATGAGCCGACGACCTACTTCGGCGACGCGACAGCGGAATCGATCCGTAAATTCCAGCGCCAGCTGAAGCTTGCCCAGGACGGCATCTGCGGTATGGAGACCTGGGATCTCCTGTTTTCCGGCGATGCTCCCTACTATAAGGTCATGAAAGGCGATCAGGGCGACGATATCCGGCAGATCCAGGACCGTCTGTACCAGCTGGGCTACCTTTTAAACCGCGGCGACGGTGATTTCGGCGAGGCGACGGAAGCGGCTGTCCGTAAGATGCAGGAGCGAAATGACATCAGCATTGACGGCGCGGTCGGCAAGGAGACAGTCGGTCTCCTGTACTCCGATGAGGTCAAGCCCAATCTGATCGGTATCGGCGAACAGTCCGACCTGGTCAAAAAATATCAGCAGCGCCTGATCGATCTCGGTTATCTGAGAGAAGAGGCAGACGGCAATTTCGGCGGCGCCACGGAGCGTGCAGTCCGGGAATTCCAGTCCCGTAACGACCAGATCGTGGACGGCTTCCTCGGACCGGATACCCGTATCGCCATGGACAGTGACAGCGCGAAGCCCTTCGGCCTCAGACTTGGTGATGAGTCAGAGTCCGTCAGAGAGGCCCAGAAGCGGCTGATCCACTATGGTTATCTGGCTAGCGGCCTGGATAAGGGATACTATGGTGAGCTGACAGAGGCAGCCGTCAAATCCTTCCAGCGGCAGAACGGCCTGACAGTAGACGGTACCGTAGGTATTCAGACGATGACTGCTCTGCTTTCCTCCAGTGCCAAGAAGAAGCCTGTCAGTGTACCGCAGGTCAGCCAGAGCACAAATACGGGCAGCAGCTCCTCTTCGGGCTCTTCCTCCTCTTCCGGCAGCTCTTCTTCCGGAAGCAGCGCATCCGTGGGATCGGGCGGAGCAACTGTCAGCGGCTCTGCAGGCAACCTGATCGGCATTGCGTCCTCCAAGCTGGGTTGTCCGTACGTTTACGGATCCAAGGGACCGAATTCATTTGACTGTTCCGGATTTGTCTACTGGTGCCTGAATCAGGCCGGCGTAGGCCAGTCCTATCTTACCTCCGGCGGCTGGCGCAATCCGGGCAGATACCAGAGAGTATCCAGCTTTGACGCGATCCAGGCAGGCGACGTCGTCGTAGTCAGCGGCCATGTCGGCATCGCTGCAGGCGGCGGCACCGTCATTGACGCCTCCTCCTCCAACGGACGTGTAGTCCACCGTTCGCTGTCGAACTGGTGGAGAAACAATTTCATCGTAGCTTGGCGTATCTTCGGCTAAAGCTGTCGGAAAATGGACGCCGTGAAACAAGCTTGCTTGATTTCACGGGCGGGCATTTGACGATGCAAACGAAATGAGGAAAAAAGCCGCGTGACCAAATTATAACAATATGACGCACTACGCAGAAAGGAAACTTCATGCAGCAGACAATACTGGTATGTGATGATGAAAAAGAGATCGTAGAAGCGATATCGATCTATCTCGAAGGAGAAGGATACAAGATCATCAAGGCATATGACGGCCTGGAGGCTCTCGATATCCTGAACAAGCAGAAGGTGGACCTGGTCATCATCGATGTAATGATGCCCGGACTGGACGGCATCCATACAACACTGAAGATCCGTGAAAAGCTGGATGTTCCCGTCATTATCCTTTCTGCAAAATCAGAGGATACAGACAAGATACTGGGGCTGAACATCGGAGCGGACGATTATATTTCAAAGCCGTTCAATCCCCTGGAGCTGGTAGCGAGAGTGAAGTCGCAGCTGCGCCGCTATATGCAGCTCGGCAACATCGGCGGGAATTCTTCCCAGGCGGTGTTCAAATGCGGCGGACTCACCATCAATGATGATAATAAAGAGGTATTCGTGGACGGCGAACCGATCAAGCTGACCCCGATCGAATACAACATCCTTCTTCTGCTGGTCAGAAATGCCGGCAAGGTCTTCTCCATTGATGAGATCTACGAGCAGATCTGGAACGAGGAAGCCATTGGCGCTGATAATACGGTGGCAGTGCACATCCGTCATATCCGCGAGAAGATCGAGATCAATCCCCGTGAGCCCCGTTACCTTAAGGTGGTCTGGGGCGTCGGATACAAGATCGAGAAACAATGATCTTTAAAGAAAGGTACGCTTACCGATGAAGCGAAGTATCGTTATCATTCTCCATATCCTTACAGTCCTGCTGTTTACGGCAGGACTTGGTATTCTGCACGGATATTCGACGGATGAATACGGTATTACCTGGATAAACAACACCAAATTCGAGGATTCGACTCAGTTTTCCGGAATGGTGGCGGATGATATACACAACCTCAAGCGGCTGGCTGTGCTGAAGGGCGCGTTCGAAGACGGAAATGCGTTTTCGGATGAGAATACGATCGTATCCGCCTCGACAAGCAACGGCAGCATGGGCTATACGACAGCGGATATCATCGCGCTGGCCGGCCGTTTCGGCTATTCGCTCGATCCTGTGACACACAGCATATCCGCATCGAGAGCCGGAAATGACGCTTCCAATTATGAGATCCGCGTTACCTTTAAGGAATACGATCCTCATTACTTTGAAAACATCGAACCCGGCCCGTCGCAGGGTGTCATGACCGTAAAGGACCTGAGTCTGGAAGTGCTCCGCAGCCTTGCCGAGTATTATATCCTGATGGATCAGTACGGGCAGGAGCTCAGCAATTTTCAGTATTACATCTCATTTGAGGATACCTCGGGAGAGGAGCTGGTGCTGAGCAATACCAGCCGTCCGCCGTCAGAGCTTCAGAGGCTGGGACGGCACATTACCGTGCACAATGATTACAGCATAGACACGGATATCGTTCCGCAGCCGGACGGGATCACCTCCCTGGATAATGGTCTGGAGTTCCTGGATACGGATGAAGAGGATCTTATGTACATCGGCATCGATACCGCGTATATCTATCAGGACCGGTATAAGGCGGCATCGGACCGATTTGCCGGTTCGATCGGGGATGTGCGCAGGTGGCTGATGATCCTGGCGGTCAGCGGCGTGCTTTCTGTTATCACGCTGATCCCTGTGGTACGCGGCACCGGAAGACCCGGACTCGATGACGCGGAGCTTCCGATGGACAGGATCCCGCTGGAAGCGCTGGTCCTCCTGCTGGCATTTTTATCTATCATACTTTACTATCTTTTCAAACTGACACTTTACCGCTCTGTGGAAATGCTGACCTCCCGCAGGGACTGGCCGTTCTGGCGCCTGCTTGCACGGTGCCTGATCGTTTACACCATGTGCGTCGTGATCCTTGCGTCCGTGTGGCGCAGATCGTCGAACGGCGGCATTTTCCATAATTCCCTTCTGAACGGGATCACGAAGGCACTGACAGACGAAGAGAAGGGGACGGCGGCCTGGAATGCCTTTAAAGGATTTGCTGCCTGTATCCTGCTGAATCTTGCCGGGTGCTTCGGGATCCTCTGGTTCTGGATGCACCGTCTCGAAGCGGTCAATTATTATATTGCCTTCTGGCTGCTGATCATTCTGCTGGCAGCAGCAGACATTTATATTTATGTCATTCTGTACCGGAAGACCGGACAGCGGGCTTCCTTACGGAGAGCGGTGAAGATGATCTCGGAAGGAGAGACCGGATACACTGTTCCGGAGTCAGATTATACCGGGAATGAACTGGAGCTTGCAAAGAGCCTGAACAGCATTTCAGACGGTCTGAACCGGGCGATCAATGAACAGGTCAAGGCGGAACGTCTGAAAGCGGATCTGATCACCAATGTATCCCATGATATCCGCACGCCGCTCACTTCGATCATCAACTATGTCGATCTGATCCGCCGGGAGCACATCGAAAATGAAAAGATCCGCGAGTATGTGGATGTTCTCGATAAAAAATCCGCGCGTCTTAAAAACCTGACAGAGGACCTGCTGGAAGCCTCGAAGGCAAGCTCGGGCAATGTCCGGCTGGAAATGGCCAGGCTGGATATGATCGCGCTGGCCAGTCAGGCAGGGGGCGAGTTTGAGGATAAGTTTGCCGCACGCCGCCTGGAGCTTGAGCTGAATACACCGGAAACGCACGCATATGTGCTGGCTGACGGAAGACATCTGTGGAGAGTATTTGAAAATCTGTACAACAATGCCGCAAAGTACGCGCTCGAAGGCACGAGGGTCTATGCGGACGTCTACAGCAAAGACGATAACTATGTGTTTACGATCAAAAACGTCTCTGCAGCAAAGCTGAACATCAGTCCGGATGAACTGACAGAGCGTTTCGTACGCGGAGACACATCACGTTCCACCGAGGGCTCGGGTCTTGGCCTGAGTATTGCAAAGAGCCTGACCAAGCTGATGGGCGGTGAGCTTCTGATCGAGATCGACGGAGATCTCTATAAGGCCAGTGTCATTTTGCCGAAGCACGAGGAACCGGTCGAGACCAAGGTAACGACGGGAACGCTTGAGATCGAATGATCGGAAGCAAAACAAAAGCGGCAGAGTCTGCCCGGAGAAAAACAATATGAGGATCAGACATGTCAAGGGTGCGGAAGAAGCAGTTGCCGCCGATCCCTTTGTAATACAAAACCCGGCAGAGCACGCCGGAAAATGGAAAACAGAAATCTTCAAATCAAAGGCGCCTCTGTATCTGGAGGTTGGAATGGGCATGGGCAGCTTTATCCGGCGGCTCAGCTTTCTTCATCCGGAAATCAGCTATCTGGGGTTTGAAATCAACACGACAGTCCTCTATAAAGCCATGAGAAGATACGAGGCTGAACTGGAGGAAGCAGGACGGAAAGCGGATCCTGAAGGCTCCAATCTGCGGTTTATCCGCAGTGACGCCCGTTTCCTCGGAGAATACTTTGCCGAAAAGGAAGTTGACCGGATCTACCTCAACTTCTCCGATCCATGGCCGAAGGACAAAAACGCCAACAAACGGCTGACCTCCCCGCAGTTTCTGAAGCTGTATGACCGCATCCTGCAGCCGGACGGAGTCATCGAGTTCAAGACCGACAACCGCGGGCTGTTTGACTATTCGGTGGAGACCCTTCCGGCCGGCGGCTGGAAGATCCTGCAGATCACCTACGATCTGCACAGGGATCCGGAAATGAACGAAGGAAACGTCATGACCGAATACGAGGCAAAATTCTCGGCAAAAGGAAACCCGATCTTCAAGCTGATTGCCGGAAGATAGAAGAAAACA
>CAMNFX010000046.1 GCA_946537585.1 uncultured Lachnospiraceae bacterium | reverse complement strand
GATAAGGAGGTTCGTCATGGATATGAATAAGATCGAGACCCTGAAAAACTGGATCGAAGAATGCAGCAGCATCGTATTCTTCGGCGGTGCCGGCGTTTCAACCGAGAGCGGCGTACCGGATTTCCGCAGCAAGGACGGCCTGTATAACCAGAAGGATATCCGCTTTGATAAATATTCTCCGGAGTACCTCTTAAGCCACTCCTGTCTGATGGACCATCCGGATGTATTTTTCGAGTTTTACAAACAGAAGATGGATGCCCGGCATGTAAAGCCCAACGATGCGCATATTTTCCTCGCAAAGCTGGAGGAACTTGGAAAGCTCAGCGCGATCGTGACCCAGAATATCGACTACCTTCATCAGAGAGCCGGAAGCAAACGTGTCTACGAGATCCACGGTACGACCTATACCAATTACTGCATGCGCTGCGGTAAAAAATACGGTCCGGACTATCTTTATGAAACAAAAGAACGGATCCCCCGCTGCGAATGCGGCGGCGTGATCCGTCCTGATGTAACGCTTTATGAAGAAGCTCTTCCGGATGAGGCCGTCCGGATGTCGATCCGCGCGATCCAGAGCGCGGATATGATGATCATCGGCGGCACTTCCTTAAGGGTCTATCCCGCCAACAGCTATATCCACTATTTCAACGGTAAGCACATGGTGGTCATCAACCGGGAATCCCTGGACCTTCGACTTGATCCTGAGCATGATCTTGAGATCAATGACCCGATCGGTCAGGTGTTCCGTGAAACAGCTGAGCGCATGGGAATCAGTCTCAGCTGAACATGCCGGCAACAAACTGCGTGATCAGGTTCTCATTGTAAAGGATGAACAGGAACCGGCTGTGCATGATCTGATCCATGATAAACCTGGTGTAGACAAAATCCGGCATTCCGGCCAGCAGGAACATGCCGAGCCACACATAGATCAGACCCTCTGCAAGACCCAGCACAGCTCCTAGCCAGCTGTCCGCCCATCGGATCACACCGATCTTTCTGAGGCCTCTGATCAGCATCGCCGCTGCCTTCAGCAAAAGGCGGATCAGAGCAAAGAGCACCACGAACAAAAGGACCTTGATGGCGACCTCGCCGGCCATTTCTCCGGCATTTTCAGCCAGGCGGTCCAGCCCGATCAGCTCATACAGGGGAGAGTACTGCCGGGATGTACGATCAAACAGAAGGCTTTTCCCCAAGCTTCTGAAAACCTCCTGCCATTTCGTGTTCTCGCTCAGAAACTGACAGGCGGCCGGATAGATCCGGATCTCCGCAAGCAGGGTAATGAATACCGATCCCAGGGAGATGATCTTCATCATGAGGCCCTTCCGGTATCCGTTCCAGAGCATGAACAGCAAAAACAAAGCGACTGCGATCGCCACGATATTGTCCATGATCAGGCTCTTAAAGAGCGGGAACATATTCAGAAATTTTTCGAGGTATTCTGTCATCCGATTATGAAAAACATACGGGCAGCTCTCCAAACGGGGAGCTGCCCTTTTTACCGGACTTCTCCGGGACTGATCTTGTCAGTTCATTTCCTTAAGCTCATCAGAAGATGAAATCTTCTTCCTTCAGGATCAGCAGACCGTTCTTGTCATACTTTCCCTTGAAGATGCCTGTAAGACGCTTTCCGATCGGCGGTTTCTCCGCGCGGTCCGCCGCCTCCTCGATCAGCTGCTCTGCTGTCGCCTTTGTCAGCGGAATACCGTCCTCTTCCATCAGCTCGATGCGCTCGTAGAGAGCCAGCATGCTCTTGCCGGTGATGCTGCAGTCGATGCTCGCTGCATACTGCGCACAGTACTGGGCGAAATCGTCGATCTCCATCTGATCATTTTTGCCGCCCGGGGTCACGGTCTTTACATTATTGAACCGCTCCGCATTGACCTTTCCGTTGGAACGCTTCTGAGGGACCCGTTCAGGCTCTTCCTCCTCTTCGTCTTCCTCATCGTCCTCGTCGTCCTCATCGTCTTCATATTCGTCATCGTAGCGCTCATCTTCTTCGGCCGCATCTTCCTCTTTGCCGGCCTCTTCCTCATCGATATCGGAAATATAATCACAGATATCGAAAAGATCCGGGCAGACATCTTCAATGTGGTCGAGTCCCTCCGGCGTATCGATCAGTACAACGATCGTACCGCTCCGGTCCGTTTTGATCATCTCGTACAGATCCTCGATCACATCGTCATCGAGGTCGCCCGCGTTTTCGATCACAAAATCCTTGCCGCGGACCTTTTCGAGGATCGCATCGGTAAGTCCGCGCTGGTTGAGCTTTGCCGCGGACGTCTTGGCAGAAGCGTGCTGAATGTTATTCTCCTCATGAATGGACTTCAGCTCATCCACGGCGATCTCAAGTCCCTGCTCCGCCGTTTCCGCTTCTATGATCATATGGAAGGTCCTTGATGGTACCGGTTTCGGCGCTTCCGCCGGTCTTGGCGCCGGCTTAGGGGTGAAGGAGGTCTTCGCCTGCGGAACGGGTTTCGGCGGGATCGGTCTCGGTGCTGTCACATGAGGTCTCACGGGTGCCTGGGGCGCCGGAACGGGTGCTGCCGGTTCTGCCGGTGCTGCGGGTGCTGCAGGTGCCGGGGTGATCACCGGGGCCGCCTCGCGGACTGCTTCTGCTGAAACCACTGCTGCCGCTGCTGCCATCGTGTTTGCGGTCTCTGCAGCAGCACTGACCACAGGCTGCACTGCAGGTGCCGGCATCGGAGCAGGCTTTTCTTCGGCAGGCTCCGTGCGGACTTCCGCTTTGGTTTCAGCGGCCGCAGGAGCTTCCTGTACATGTGTTTCGGGTGTATGGATCTCGGGCGGTGTCACAACATTGATATTGACCTGCTGGGTTGAGATCTCGATCGACTGCGCGGATACGCTTGCCGGTACGGGAGCTTCTTCCGTATGGACCGGAAGCTCTGCCTCCGCCGGGGTTTCCTCCGGTACAGTCTCCGTAACTACGACCGGCTCACCGCTTCCGAAATCAAATGCCATCTGCTGTCCTTCATCATCGACAGGCTCTGCTGCAGCTAAAGTCGGTGCAGCAGGGATCTTTGCCTCTGCTTCCGGGAAGCTCTCCGGGACTTCTTCAGGAACGGGCTCTGCAGCGGCCTCGATCACGGGCTCTGCAGCTTCCGGCTGAACAGCTTCGGGCTCGGAGAATTCACCGGTATATGCCGGTATCTCCTCTACCTGCTGATATGAGGCCGGTTCTTCCGGGTATGACGGCACTTCCTCCTGCTCAGCTTCCGAGGGTTCCTCCCCGATCTCTCCAAGGCCGTGCGCACGTACATATGCTTCAAAGTAGGCGTCTTCATCCTCGTAGCGCTGTGCCGCCAGCTCATCGCTGCGCCGGAACATATCTGCCGTATAGGCAGTATAGCTCTCATACTCTTCTTCAGCGACCTGAATGCGGTTCAGGGTCTCCGCTGCATCGGGCTGGTCATATCCTTCTGTCTCGGCGATCAGAGGGTTCTCATAAACCGGGGTCTCTGCCGCTTCTTCCCTGTACTGGGCGGCCTGTACCTGCTCTTCGGTAAATGTACGCGGATTCAGGATGTTCCGCTGCGCCTCCGTGAGGTTCGCATATCTCTGCTTTAAACGGAGGGCCTTTCTGCTGTAAGGGCTGTCTCCGTAAAGAAGAGCGATCCGGTCGCAGGTCTTTACGCTGTCTTCGATCCTGCCGGCATACTCATAGGAGGTGGCAAGCTCGTAGAGCCATTTTTCATCCGGATCAGCCTCGCAGTAACGCTCCAACGGGATCAGCTGCCGGTCATAGGGGGCATGCTTTGCCTTCAGCAGCATGTACTGAAGCAGATAATTGCCGGTATCATCCGGTGCGATCTCATGAAACTCGTGGTAGTAATCCTCCGCCTCCTCGATATCGCCCGAACGAACGGAAAGCTCTCCCAGCTTGAACAGGATCCTCTTGCCGACGGGAGCGCGCTCCAGCGCCATGATCAGAAGGCCTCTGGCCTCATCCAGCCTGTCATTCTTTTCGAAGACAGTCGCTGCCATCGTCAGAAGGTTGGTATTTCTGACCCTCTCCCATTCGATGGATTCGGCGATCCTCAAGGCTGTCTGGTAGTCCTCCTCATTGACCAGCTTCTTCATCTGTTCGATTTTTAAATTGAACTCGTACTTGTCCATTTCGGCTCCTTCAAGGAAGTGTTTTATTTCAGTTCGGTACGCCCTTTGAGTGCTCGCTCCAGCGTGACCTCATCTATGTTTTCAATATCTCCGCCGACCGGAACGCCGGAGGCGATCCTGGTGATCTTTACAGGCAGATCCAGCATGCGGATGAGTTTGACGATGTACATCGCCGTGCTCTCGCCCTCTACCGTCGGGCTCGTGGCAATGATGACCTCCTGCACGGGAATGCTGCCGTCCGCGTTCTGCAGCCGCTGCATCAGCTCCTTCAGGCGGATATCATTCGGGCCGACTCCTGTCATGGGAGAGATAACGCCCTGCAGCACATGGTAGACGCCTTCATAACCCCCTGTGCGCTCATAGGCGGCAAGGTCTCTGGAGTTTTCGACCACCATGATCGTACTCTGATCCCGGCGGCTGCTCGAGCAGATCGGACAGAGGTCACCGTCCGTCAGCGTCTGGCATCTGCTGCAGAAATGCACGTTTTCTCTCGCATCGATCAGACTGTCAGCGATGCTTTTGACCTGTTCCTTCGGCATTCCGATGATATGAAAGGCCAGCCGCTGCGCGCTCTTTAAGCCGACTCCGGGAAGTGACTGCAGCGATTCGATCAGCCTGCCGATGCTTGATCCGTAATAATCCAAGATCAGAAACCTCCCAGGCCGAAGCCGCCGCTGAACCTGCCCATCAATTCCTCTCCGGCGGTGTCAGCCTTGGATACGGCATCATTGAAGGCGAGCATGACGAGATCCTGCAGGGTCTCTACATCCTCGGGATCACATGCGTCGGGATCGATCTCCACTTTTGTCACGGTCTTTTTGCCGCTGATCGTGATGCTTACGGCACCGCCGCCCGCAGTTCCGGTGAACTCCTTCTCTTCGAGTTCCTTCTGCTGCTCTTCCATCTGGCGCTGCATGCGCTGTGCCTGCTTGAGCATATTGTTCATATTGCCGGGCATGCCGCCCGGGAATCCGCCTCTCTTTGCCATGAATGTTCTCCTGAAATCAGTCTTCAAACTCTACTTTAAACTGTATCCGGCCAAGTTCCTCGTCCGTCATCCTGTTATCCACCGCCTCGATCTCTCCCGGCTTTGCGATCCTGGCATTGAAGCCGACGGGGACTCCCAGCCTTTCCTTCGCAAGCTCTCTGAGGCGAAGCACTCCGTTTTCCTCCGGATTTCTCGCCGCAAGGGTATAGTTGATCTTATTCTTGAACAGCAGCACGATGCCGTTCTTTTCTTCTTTCAGCATCACTCCGGAAAAAAGTGTCCGGTTGGACGGCGAAAGCTCGCTGACCATATCGGCCCAGTTATGCCTGAGCACATCGATCAGCCGGTCGCCGGATGCTTCGGCTGTGACCGTCTGCTCTGCTGCGGGCGCTGCTTCCGTCTTTGGCTGTGCGGCGTCCGCCGGCCCCGCCGTACCGTCCGCTGTTTCCCGGCGGATCCTTTCCGGATCCGGATCCTTCAGGTCCACTGTGATCTTCGCGCTTAAAGGTGCCGGGGGCCGCTCCTGAACCGGGGACGGTGATGCATAATTCCCGGTGTTCCCGCCGGATGCCATGGTCTTGTTTCTTTCCGCCTCCAGCCGCGCCCGTAGGGATCCGGTGCCCGCGGGAGCTGATGGACGTATATCTGCCGCTTCCGGCTGCGCTTCCTGCCCGGTCACCCGCGGCGCAGCTGCGGCCATGGGGGCCTGAACCGCTTCCACGCTTCGCTCCGCCGGCTCCGCTGCTGTATGTCTTGTACAGAGCCGGATCAGTTCCACTTCCAGCAGCACTCTTTTCTGCGTCGAAAAGCGGGACCGGTTGCCGAGCTCTGCAAGAGCGGACATGATCATGATCAGGTCCTGCCTGTCCGTAAGCTCCGCATCGGCCCGCGCCAGCATCAGCTTTTCCTCGGAAATGTCGAGGATATCCGCAGATGCGGCACTGCCTGCCAGAAGGACTGTCCGCATATACCAGATAAAATCATTGATCAGCTGGCTGACGTCACTGCCTGCATTCACAAGGTCATTGACCGTCTTCAGGGCTTCTTCGATCTCTCCGCGGACCACCTGCCCGTAAAGCATGGAATAAACGCCTGTGTCCGCTGCTCCCAGGATCTCCAGCACATGATCATAGGTGAGCATCTCGCCGTAGTGATACGCAGCGCACTGGTCAAGAAGGCTGAGCGCGTCGCGCATGGATCCGTCAGCCGCTTCGGCGATATAGGAAAGCGCCCTGTCTTCGATCTGCATCCCTTCGAGCGCGGTGATCTCCCGCAGGTGTGCCGCAGCTGTCCGCCGGTTCATGCGGCGGAAATCATAGCGCTGGCAGCGGCTAAGAATAGTCTGCGGGATCTTCTGGGGATCGGTCGTCGCAAGTATGAAGATCACATAGGACGGCGGCTCCTCGAGGGTCTTCAGCAGGGCGTTGAACGCGCCTGTCGAAAGCATATGCGCCTCGTCGATGATATAGACCTTAAAGCGGCCGGTGACCGGCGGATACTCCACCTGCTCCCGGATATCGCGGATATTGTCCACGCCGTTGTTGGAAGCCGCATCGATCTCAAAGACATTCATCGCACGTCCGGTCCGGATCGCCTCGCATACCTCGCAGCTGTTGCAGGGACTGCCGTCATGCTCCGCAGCGTGCGGACAGTTGACTGCTCTTGCAAAGATCTTGGCAGCAGAGGTTTTGCCGGTGCCTCTGGTACCACAAAAAAGATAGGCATGGCCTATCCTGTCTGTTCTGACCTGATTCTTCAGTGTCGTCACAACCGCGTCCTGCCCTACGACCTCATCGAAGGTGGCCGGGCGCCATTTGCGATACAGTGCCTGATACGACATACGGCTCCAATTGTGTATACTTATACGGACCCTCCGCCCATATAGTTACACTCCATTAGATTTTAACATCATGTTGTATTGTATGCAAGAAAATCATCCCCGATTTCGGAGATTTCCCTCATAAGTGCAGGCCGGGGAAAAGCCCGGCCCGGTCCTTTCCTTTCCGGGCATATTTTTCGGGATGCAATGCTTTCCATGCCGGATTTCATCCAAAAGCATCCTTTTGCGAATGCCGGGCGGCGATTCTTTACGCAGCAGCATTCTTTCATGAGCTGAAGCGCATGACAATGAAAGAGTGGCGCTTTGCCGGAAGGAATGCTACAATACTTCCATGAAACTGACCCCGGAAGAAAAATTCATGAAGGAAGCCATCCGGCAGGCGCACAAGGCGTCTGCCATCGGTGATGTGCCCATCGGCTGCGTGATCGTAAAGGACGGGAAGATCATCGCCAGAGGCTACAACCGCCGGACTGCCAAAGGAAATGTCCTGCAGCATGCGGAGATCATCGCGATCGACCGGGCATGCAGGAAAACAGGCGACTGGCGGCTCGAAGAATGCGAGATGTATGTCACTCTCGAGCCCTGTCCCATGTGTGCGGGCGCCATCGTGCAGGCCCGTATCCCGAAGGTATATATCGGCGCCATGAACCCGAAGGCCGGCTGTGCGGGATCGATCCTGGACATGCTCCACGAAAGCCGCTTTAATCACCAGGTCGAGACTGTTGCCGGCACCTTAGGCAGCGAATGTGCAGCGCTCATGAAGGACTTTTTCCGGAATCTCCGGGAGGCCCACCCCAGAAAGGTAAAGTACATCCCGGGAGAAGGCCGGATCGAACGATAATGCAGGCACCGCCTTATTATATCGTCAAAGGAAGGATGATCTCATGAAAAGCAGCGCCCCTTTTTGCACCTGTGATAATTACAGCTGCCAGTACCATCCCGTAAACCACGATCTCGGATGTAACCCCTGCATGGAAAAGAATCTGCGGGTAGGACATGTTCCCAACTGCATGATCTACGCGGTCAGCAAAGAAAAAAAGCCCACAGGCTATACCTATGGGGATTTTGCTGATTTTGTCCGGGACTGTGCCGAAGATTAAGCTCTGATGCTTTCCTCGTTTCCCGCAAAGAAAGCTTCTGTTTCCGGCCTGTCAAAGGGCTGCTTTCCCTCTTCAAAATCTGCCGCCATGTAACGCAGGACCTGACCGCAGGGGTCTGCGTCCGTGATCGCGCGGTTTGACTTGAAGAGGTCTCCGTATTCATCCTGGATCTCCCACCAGCTTTCATAATGCCTGCGGCTTAAAACTGCAGTACCGTCCTTCAGATAGATCAGCCATGCCTTGATAAATTCATCTGCTCCGATCAGTGCCATCCTGATATGCCTCCTCGCCAGGTTCATTTCTGACCATTATAACTCACTTCGGAAAAATTTCCCTATAAAAATGCACAGCCGTCCGAAAAGGGCGGCTGCGTATTTTTGTGTGCGCTGTCTTTCATGTGACAGCCCGCATATCGGGTTTAATAAGCCGGATCAGTCAGCGGCAAGCTCTGCAGACAATATCAATCTGCAAACAGCTTGGCTGCATCCGGAAGCTCCACATCGAGCGGCTTGCAGACCTTGGATACGTTGATCATGTGGATATAGTCCACGTTTCCTGCCAGGATGTTGTTGCCCCAGGAGCCGCAGCCCTCGGATACTGCCGGGCTCAGAGCGCAGGTCTTCGGCCCCCACGCATCCGGTGTCGGCTGGTTGACCAGCACTCTTGCTACCGGGATCTTCTCCGCATAGTAACGGATATGTGCTTCGTCGTTGGAGAAAATGCCTGCGGTATGTCCGATGCCGCCGGATTCCACCATGTTCCTCACAGCCATGTCGACGGCGTTCTCAAAGGTATCATAGCTCTTCATGGTGGTGATCGGTCCTAAGATCTCCTC
>CAMNFX010000045.1 GCA_946537585.1 uncultured Lachnospiraceae bacterium | reverse complement strand
TCTTTATCCGGTTTGTTCTGCACATAGAAACAGCCTCCGCATATTCCGCCGAGGCTGCATTCGTTTATGATCTGATGAAAATCCATGTTTTCCTTCACTGTTTTATTCTACAAAGTCGTCATCGTAGACAGTGCCTTCGGGCTCATCTTCCTCATCCTCGTCGGCATCTTCATCTTCGTCTTCCTCGTCTTCTTCATCCTCAAAGACATCATCGAGATCTTCATAGTCATCGAGATAATCGTCGCTGAAATGATGATAAACTGCATATGCGATGAATGCGACAACAACAAGTGCACCGATCACGGAAAGCACGATGATCAGCAGTTTTCTGGTGTCTGTTCCTTTATCGGATTCGACCTCCTTTACCTTATCAATAAGCTCATCGATCGTCCGTCTGGCATCATGTAATGAGGCCAGTGTACTCAGCATTTTATCCATATTCATCCTCCCGTGACGGCATTGCTGCCGGCATTCATTCTGGGTTTCAAAATCCACTACTATCAGTAACTATTCAGCACCCGGCCGCACATCATTCGCAAAATTTTCATTTTGAATACTTTTCCAAATGTAATCAAAATTTTGCTCATGTGCGGGCCGTCTGCTAATCAGCTACTGCCTGTTTTCATGTCGAAAAGCATATGAACATGCTTTTCTGACATTCAATCAGGCAAGTGCTGAATAGTTACTACTATAGTATCATATCTTCTGCAGCTTTGCAAACCCGGCCAGCATACGTTTTGTTCCTGCTGTATCAAAATCGACGGTGACTTCGTAGTCGCGGGCACCGTCTTTGATCTCCGTTACGGTTCCCTCGCCGAATTTGATGTGGCTGACGCGGTCTCCGGCTGTATATTCCGGCTTCTGCTTGACATCCGATCCTCCTGCCTGGCCAAAGCCTTTCCGAAGACCGGGGATCGAATCAAGTGATCCCTTGCCGCTCCCGGAACCCTTTAAGCCGCCGGAAGCTCTGCCGCTCTTTCCGCGGCCGGAACGGCCCGGTGTGGTATCGAGGGAGCCGTACTTTCCAACGGTGCGCGGTCCGAAGCCGCCTCCCGTGTTGAAAGCATTATAAGCGTTATATGCTTCCCGGTCGCCGCTGCGGCTTCCGAAATCTCCCCCGGAGCCGTATCCGCTGCTATAAGATCCGATGCTGTCAGTTCCGTAGGAGCCTCCGGAACGTCCTCCATAGCCATTGTCAAAACGGCTGCCGCCGGAAAGTCCGTACTCCATCTTTCCTTCGTATCCGCCAAAGCCGCGGAAGCTCTCCCCGCTTCTTCGGATCGTCTTGAAGTGCTTCTCGGCAGCATCATCCGGCAGTTCATCGATAAACCGCGAGACCTTCATATAGCGCATCTCGCCGTTGACCATGCGCTCCCTGGCAGAGCTTAGGAAAAGCTTCCTGCGGGCTCTCGTAAAGCCGACATAGCAGAGCCTTCTCTCTTCTTCGATCTCTCCTTCGGGATCCAGGGCATTGATGCTGGCAGATGACGGGAACAGCCCGTCCTCCATGCCGCAAAGGTAGACGATATCAAACTCCAGGCCCTTTGCGGAATGCAGCGTCATCATTGTGAGCACGTCATCGCTGTCATTGGTCCGGTCGATATCCGCCACCAGCGAGATCTCCTCCAGGAACTGTGCCAGCATGTCGCGGCCGCTTTCCTGCAGATTCTGCTCAAGACTATCATGCGCATTCAGAATCAGATCAAAGAAGCCTCTCTGTGCTGGATCGCCCGCTTTAGCAAAGGCTTTCCCCAAAGCATCTCCATGAAGGTCATCTGCTGGATCATTGTCAGATTTCGCGGAATTGCCCCAGCCTTCCATGCCATCCGCAAATGAGCTCATACTGTCTGCAAAGGCGGTCACCGCACTGATGGCGTTACTCATTGCATGATCCGCCTCGAAGCTCACCGCCTTGTTGATCATTTCTTCGATGTTCTCAAGACGGGTCTCGGCAGTGACGGGATCCTCCTTTTCGAGCTCATCCTTGTAGCCTGTCTCATCCCGCACCGCCTCGATCAGGCTGCGGATATCCGCCTCTCCCTGGTCGAGCCGCCTGCGAAATTCTGTGATCAGATCCGTAAACCCGCGGATCTTTTTGGCCGCTGCTCCGATCCCGGGGATGTTCTCCGGACGGGTCAGTGCCGTATAGAAGCTGATCTCATTCTGCGCGGCAAAAGCGGATACGCGGTCGATGGTCGTCTGCCCGATCCCACGCTTGGGCACATTGATGATCCGCTGGCAGGCAAGATCATCCACATCATTTGCGATGACGCGAAGATAAGAGATCACATCCTTGATCTCTTTTCGCTGATAGAAATTGACGCCGCCGACGATGATATATGGGACGTTCCGTTCAATGCATTTTTCTTCCAGCAGACGCGACTGGGCGTTGGTCCGGTACAGTACTGCCTGGTCTCTGAGACGGGTCCCGCGAGCCGCCGCCTCCGCCGCATGACGAATGATCTGATCAGCCTCGCCTGCTGCCGTGTCATACTCGTTGTAGACCGGAAGCATGCCCTCCTCGTTGTCCGTCCATAGCTGCTTTTCCTTGCGCCCGTGATTGTTGCGGATCACAAGATTGGCCGCATTCAGGATGGACTTCGTGGAGCGGTAGTTCTGCTCAAGCTTGATGACCTTTGCCTTCGGGAAGGTCTTCTCAAAGCTTAGGATGTTTTCGATATTGGCGCCGCGGAACTTATAGATCGACTGATCGTCGTCACCGACCACGCAGAGGTTCTGATAGCGCTCCGAAAGGAGGCGCACCAGTTCAAACTGCACGTTGTTGGTATCCTGGTACTCATCCACCATGATGTAGCGGAAGCGCTCCTGCCAGTATTCGAGCACCTCCGGAAAGCGGTGAAAGAGCTGCACCGTCTTGATCAGCAGGTCATCAAAGTCCAGCGCGTTGTTCGCCCGCATCTGTTTCTCATATTCGGTATAGATCCTGGCGACGCCCCGCTCATAGAGATCCGAAGCGGAAGCTGTGAAGCTTTCCGCGTCCGCCATTTCGTTCTTACTCGCGGAAATGATGGAAAGGACCGCCCGGTCGCGGTACATCTTCGTATCCATCCCGAGATTCTTGATGCAGTTTCTGACGAGTGTTTTCTGATCATCCGTGTCGTAGATCGTGAAGTCCTTCTGATAGCCGAGCTTATCGATATCCCGGCGGAGAAGCCTTACACACATGGAATGGAAGGTCGACACAAATACCTGCTGCGCAGCCCTCGCCTGCAGCAGGGAGTCCACACGGTCCCGCATCTCCCCTGCCGCCTTGTTGGTGAAGGTGATCGCCAGAATATTCCACGGCGCAACCCCGCTTTCGATCAGGTAGCCGATCCTGTGCGTCAGCACTCTCGTCTTTCCGGAGCCTGCGCCCGCTAAAATAAGAAGCGGTCCATCCAGATATCGGACCGCTTCCTTCTGTTGTTCGTTTAAACCGTTCAGGAGTTCTTCTTTATTCAAATACTATCTCCCTAGCTATAGTTATCATTTATGATAACATTTCAATCGTTCGTATTCCTTCATTGCCATCCGGTGCTGCAAAATGCCGTCATCTGCGATGACGAACAAAGCAGATCCGGCGAGGAAGATCACTTCTTCTTAGCAGTGATGGAGTTATACTGGGGCACAAGCACCTCGGTACCGCCCATGTACGGACGAAGCACCTCGGGGATCTTCACGGAGCCGTCTGCCTGAAGATTGTTCTCCAGGAAAGCGATCAGCATACGCGGCGGCGCCACGCAGGTGTTGTTTAAGGTATGAGCGAGATGGTTGCCCTTCTCCTTGGACTTGATGCGGATCTTGAGGCGTCTTGCCTGCGCATCGCCTAAGTTGGAGCAGGAACCGACCTCGAAATACTTCTTCTGGCGCGGGCTCCATGCCTCGACATCGCAGGACTTGACCTTGAGGTCAGCCAGGTCACCGGAGCAGCACTCGAGCTGGCGCACCGGGATATCCAGGCTGCGGAAGAAATCTACGGTGTTCTTCCAGAGAACATCGTACCACTTCATGCTGTCCTCCGGCTCGCAGACAACGATCATCTCCTGCTTTTCGAACTGATGGATACGGTAAACGCCGCGCTCCTCGATGCCATGGGCGCCCTTCTCCTTGCGGAAGCAGGGGCTGTAGGAGGTCATGGTGATCGGAAGCTTGTCCTCGTCAAGAGTCTGGTCGATATAGCGGCCGATCATGGAATGCTCGGAGGTTCCGATCAGGTAGAGATCCTCACCCTCGATCTTATACATCATGGCATCCATTTCCGCGAAGGACATAACGCCGGTCACGACCTTGGAACGGATCATGAAGGGCGGGATGCAGTAGGTGAAACCTCTGCCGATCATGAAGTCACGGCCGTATGCCAGCACTGCCTCATGAAGACGGGCGATATCGCCGATCAGGTAGTAGAAGCCGTTGCCGGCAACACGTCCTGCAGCATCCATATCCACTCCGCCGAAGCTCTCCATGATATCGGTATGATACGGGATCTCAAAATCCGGAACCACGGGCTCGCCGAAACGCTGTACCTCGACATTGAAGGAATCGTCCTTGCCGATCGGAACAGACGGATCGATCATCTGCGGGATGATCATCATCTTTTTGGTCAGCTCCTCGGACAGTGAAGTCTGCTTCGCGGAAAGCTCGTTTAAAAGGTCTCCGTCCTTGGTGACCTCTGCCTTGACCTTCTCCGCCTCTTCCTTAAGACCCTTCGCCATCAGGCCGCCGATCTCCTTGGACAGCTTGTTGCGCCTTGCTCTTAAGTCATCGGCCTCCTGCTGGACCTTACGCAGCTCGGCATCGAGCGCAACGCACTCATCTACCAGCGGCAGCTTCTCATCCTGAAACTTCTTGCGGATATTTTCCTTTACCAGTTCGGGATTCTCTCTCACAAACCTGATATCTAACATGTCTTATATACCTTTCCTTACTCAGTGTATTCAGTCCAGATGCACCGCATCTCATCCGTCCGGAAGCCCTTTCTGGCAGCCTTCATAAGATCAGCGCGGTCAACTTGTTTATAATATCATAATTATGCCGATTTCTCAAGGATACGCCCATGACTTTCCGTGAAACAATATCAGCATCAGCACATGGATTTTTTCAAAAGCGGTATTCAAGGCCTGGCAAACGTCTGAAGAGTAACTCAACATCCTGCAGGCACCCATATCTCTCCATCACAGGAATCGATCTCAAGATGCGCCCAGCCGTCATGGATCGCTGTTCTCTTACCGGAAAGCACGCCGATATATGCCGGCCCTCCTGCATTTTCATCCTCACTTTGCCTGATCAGACCGGCGGCATCAGAGCCGCTGTTCCATCGGCCGGCATCCCAAAGATCCGTCACACGGATATCGAAAGCATCCGGGTGGTCCGCATTGTTTACGGTTACGATGAGGTCGCCTCTTGCAAAAGCATATTTTGTGGTCGTAAGCTGGAGCTCCTGATAAGTTCCGTAGCTTAAGGCCGGAAGTGCCTTGTGTGCCTCTCCGAGCTTCGTGATCAGCTTCAAGCAGGCAGCTGCTCTGGGATCCGGTGCTTCCTTCACTTCGGGACACCCATACTCATAATATGATTCCGCATTCCCGGTATACTCAGCATTCTCAGCATCCTGAGGCTTTTCATCTGAATCAAAGCTCTGCACATCCCCGGAGGCCCCTCCATCTGGATGACTGCTGCCGGTTTCAGGCCCGATACCCGCCGAACACAGCATTTCGTAAAGATCCAGACGCGGCCGCAGTGAAGCGTCCGACCACTTCTCCTTGCGGCCCTCGATGCCGAATTCCGACCCATAGTAGAGACTCGGTATACCGGGCAGTGTATAGAGCAGCACGTGAACCGGACGGTAATGCTCCTTATTTCGAAGCTTCGTCATGATCCTCTCGACATCGTGATTGTCCACGAAGCTGTAGAGATGCACATTGTCGCCGAGTCCCATATCCCGCTGGCGTTTCACGGTATGGGCGATCTCGAAGTAATTATGATCATTATGCCCGCTGTAGAGGGCCTTGTGCAGATGATAATTGGTCACGGAATTTAAGGTGTTTTCATTGACCCATCTGCCGTACTCGCCGTGGATCACCTCACCCATGAGCCAGAACTCCGGTTTGATGTTGTTGGCCAGATCCCGAAGGCTGCGCATGAAGTCAAAGTCCAGCACATCCGCCGCATCCAGACGGAGCCCGTCGATATCAAACTCCGACACCCAGAACCGAACTGTATCCAGCAGATAATCGCGGACCTCCGGGTTACGGGTATTCAGCTTCACCAGCAGGTTGTAGCCGCCCCAGTTGTCATAGGAAAATCCGTCATTATATTCGTTGTTGTTCCAGAAATTGACATTGCAGTACCAGTGCAGATACCGGCTCTGCTCCCTGTGCGCCTGCAGGTCTTTAAAAGCAAAGAAATCACGTCCGGTGTGATTGAACACACCGTCCAGGATCACGCGGATCCCTGCCTCATGACAGCGTCGCACAAAATCCTTCAGATCCTCATTGGTGCCAAGCCGCGAATCCAGCTTCCGGTAGTCCGTCGTCTCGTATCCATGCCCGACCGACTCAAACAGCGGACCGATATACAGAGCCGTGCAGCCGATCCTTTTGATATGCGAGATCCATGGGATCAGCGTCTGCAGCCGGTGCAGGCGCACCCGGGCGGTTCCATTCGAAGCAGTATCCATTCCAGGGATCCTCGCAGCGTCAGCCGGCGACACATCCACAGCATACTCATCCGGGGACTTATACTCGTTATGCTCGGGCGCCCCCGTCAGCCCCAGCGGATATATATGGTAAAACACAGCCTCATCATACCAGGCCATACGATCACCTCACTTACTATGAAACGCAGCGAGCCAGCCCTATTGGGCGAAGGGGATGCGTTAGTTTCATGTATACGTGCTCGCGAAGCTTGTCAAGCCCGCAGGACGAAGACGAGCTTAGCGATGACAGTTAACTATATCTTTTCTTGCGCAGCCGGGCTTACGCGTCCATATTATATCTGAGATCCGCCGGGCAGCGCAACCATTAATCAAAGCAGCCTTTTTCTCTCCAAATATGTCAAGCCTCAAATCCGACTCACTTCCGCCCCGCTTCTGCCCCGCATCTGCCCTCTTTTGCCCCTCTTTCTGCCCCGCTTTCTGTAACAATTCAAAATTTAAGGCAGCCTTTTTGAAGTTTTCCCAACGAACTTTTCATGGGAATACACGAATTGATCTATCTTTTTAACTTCCGTGTACAGTCCAGATGGAAGAGTACACAAAATACCAATTGAAGGCAGATTCCGTGTATGGGTTACTAAAAGCTGTACACGGAATGAGTAATAAACCTTAAAACTGTGTACTGCCAAAAATGCCAGTACACGAATCTGAAGCTTAACAGAAATATCGTGTATTTTTTAGATAAGGGCATACACGGATTCAGAATTACAAAAGAGTTTCGTGTATTTCACCCCTTTATAGCAGCCACACCATACACGAAACATCCAATTTACCTTCATTTTCGTGTAACATAATGACCTCCCTATGTATTCTTCACATCAATTATTAAAATCAGCTTGCATCATCTTGCTCGCTGTGATATTATTGCTCCACTCAGTGCAAGAGTATCTGTTGTATATCTTTCCTCTTCAGAGGAACTCATGATTCTTTCATTATCATTTCCTGATACCTGTCCCACTGATGCAGTTTCCATCATTATTCGCACAGCTCGAGCTTTCGGGCTGATATGCTTAAACAGTCTTCTATGATTTGTTTAAAGCGTAAACCTTAAAAAACAAGCTGTCGTGTGCCTGTTCATTCCGAGTGGGCAATTCTTTTGGAATCAATGTTTCCCTTTTTAAAGGGCCACGTTTTGCACAAGAGAAAACTATCCACATCAAAAAAGCAGTTGGTATGACGACGGTTATTAAAAACAGGAAAAATATCTATGAGCAAAATAATGTTAACGAATCCGGCTTTCAAAGACCAGCTTGACAAAGAATTTCGCTATCTTCAATGGTTGGAAGAAACCTGCCGTAATATCCTGGCAGCCGCGCCGTCTGCTGCTATGCATGTTCATCGTCGTAAAACCAGGATCAGCTTTTCTCTCGAAAGGGCAACAGCACCGGGCAGCCATATGAGCACTGCAGAAAAAGGGGTTAGTCCATCCCATTCCGATGCATATTTCAAGACGCAGTATTTAAAAAAATCCGACCCCATGCTTTCGGAATATATCAAAGCCTACTGCGCCAAAAAGACGCTGAGCGTAGTGAGAAAATGCCTGTCGCAGCTTAAGCACCATGCCGACCAATATGATCCGGAATTGCTGAATGCTTTATTCGATCAGTTCAAGCGGGACTTTGGGCAATTGACTCCGGCTGCTTTCTCATCCAAATCTTTGATCATCCAAAGATGGGAATCCAAAACCCACAAGCCCAATACAAGGCCGGTTGAAGACAACTATCAGTTCCGGACAGACCGCGGAGAAATTGTACGGTCTAAAAATGAATGTATCGCATCCAATATCGTCTACCGCTGGCAGATCCCGTATAAAAACGAGTATCCTGTTACACTTGCAGACGGCCGTGAGATATTCATTGACCTGAAAATGCTGAGTCCGGTCAATCTGAAAGAATACTATCTGGAGATCTTCGGACGCATGGATGACCCGAAATACGCAAAAAAGAACTTTGCCAGGATCAACGATCTTGCCGAGGTTGGAATCACCCTCGGACACAATCTTCTCGTTGCATTTGATTACCCCGGTGCGCCCTTTGACACGGCAGCTTTCCGGAAAATGCTCGAAAGCACAGTTATGCATCCGTAAGCACACAAACATGATGCTGCAGCTCTCCAGAAACTGCTAAAAGCAGTTTCACGCATTGAAAAAGCCCTGCGACAGCAGGGCCTCATACGATGACCGTTATTCAATTCGGAAAATGCTTCCGCCGGTGTGGAGGCTTCAGCCCGGTGTGGGGGCTTCCTCACTGTGCTGTCTCGACAGTTACGCCCAAGGCCTCGG
>CAMNFX010000044.1 GCA_946537585.1 uncultured Lachnospiraceae bacterium | reverse complement strand
GGATCTTCTGAAGCTTTCTGCATCCGTAAAAAGCTTCTGCCGGGATCTCTTTAAGTGACTCCGGAAGAGTCACGGATTCCAGAGCATTGCACCACTTGAAGGCGGCAGCGCCGATTCTTTCCACGCTGTCAGGGATCGTGATGCTCTGCAGTGAACGGCAGCCTTCAAAGGCTTTGTCACCGATCGAGATCACGGAATCGGGAACATATACCGAGATGATTCCATTGCACTCGTAAAATGCTCCCTCGCCGATCCTCCTGACCCCGTCAGGGATCCGGACATCCGTCTCCTGGCCCTTATATTCGAGCAGTATCCCTCTGCCCGCGGTCACAAAATCCCCCTCTTGATCTTTCAGCCACGGGGTTCCTTCAAATGCTGTCTCTCCGATCTCGTCTGCCGTATCCGGGATACTGACATTTGTGAGGTTCTCACATCCTGCAAACGCTCCCGCACCGATCTTTTGAAGCGTAGCGGGAAGCCTCACCGATCGAAGCTCCTTTCTGTCCCGGAATGCATTCCGGCAGATCTCCCGGACACCTTCAGGAATCTCGAGCTCCTCATCTGTACCGCCGCATCCAAGCAGAAGTCCTGCCCCGACGACAGCAAATCCCTCTTGATATTCGTCCTTCCAGGCAGTCCCCTGAAACGCATCATCCCCGATCCTTTGGACTGCAGATGGAATGGAAAGCTTTCTGAGACTGCCGCATCCGAAAAAGACGGCGCTTCCGATCTCACGAAGCCCTTTTGGAAGAGACACTTCTTCTAAGCTGCGGCAGCCTACAAAGCACTGCGCCGGCAGAAGGCAAAGATCCGCTGCCGTTAAGTCAGCTCTCTGAAGACTCCTGCATTCATGAAATGCCCTGCTGCCGATATGCTGAAGCCTGTTTTTGAAGATTGCTTCTTCCAGTGTCTCACAGCCGGCAAAGGCCTCCTGTCCGATGCTTTGAAGCCCGGCCGGCATCCTCTTTAATGCAAGCTTACGGCATTCATAAAAGCTTCGCGTGCCAATCCTCTGCACAGTATCCGGAAGGCAGATATCACCGATATTTTCACATCCGTAGAAAGCGCTGTCCCCTATGATCCTTAAGCCCGAGCCTTCCGGGATCACAAGCTCTCTCAGCTCCGAACAGCCGTAAAAAGCACAGTCTCCGATCTCTGAAAGTGATTCCGGCAGAAACACCCTTCGGACTGAGCTCTCATAAAATGCACAGGGATCAAGGGTCCTTACCCCTTCCGGGACCCGGATATCTCCGGGCTGATCCCCGCCGTGTATTTCGATATGTGTTTTCCTTATGTCTGCCATATGTATAGTCCGTCTGCCCGCTTTTGCACGCTGCCTTCTTCTTTGCCAAAAGCCGGTATGCAGCGGCAAATATCTGTCAGCATAATCTAAAATCGGTCCGGATGCCTTCACACCCGGACCGGTTTATCTGTTTATAATTGTTCTTTTCTGCTTTGCAGCTCTGTTCGCAGCAATGATCAGAAAAGTGCCGCAAATTCTTCGCCGGTCAGCTTTTCCTTTTCCATCAGGAGAGTACAGCTTTTTTCCAGTACGTCCCTGTGCTCCATAATGAGTTCCTTTGCCGCCGCGTAGCAGTCATCGACCAGCTTCTGGACTTCCTTGTCGATCAGGCTCAGCATCTCGTTGGAGTAGGTCTTGCTGTGGGCAATGTCATATCCGAGGAAGACATCATCACCGTTGTCGTCGTAGTTGATCATGCCGATGCGGTCGCTCATGCCGTACTGCATGACCATCGCGCGGGCGATCTTGGTGACCTGCTTGATGTCCTGGGAGGCGCCGGTCGTGATATCGTCACAGACCAGCTCTTCCGCAATACGGCCGCCCATGGCTGCCATCATCATATGCTTTAACTGTCCCCTGGTAATGAAGCTGTCGTCCTTGTCCGGGAGAGGCATCGTATAGCCTGCGGCGCCCTCTCCGGTGGGAATGATACTGATGATATGCACCGGGCCGACATCCTCAAGCAGATGGAACAGGATCGCGTGGCCGGTCTCATGATAAGCTGTGATCTTCTTGTCCCGTTCCGAAATGACCTTGGATCTTTTCTCCTTGCCGATACCGGTCTTGATGAAAGCATCGTCGATATCCTTCTGGCTGATATAGGGGCGGTCATCCATGGTCGCTTCGATCGCGGCCTCATTCAGCAGATTCTCAAGGTCTGCGCCGGTATATCCGGCCGTCGTCTGGGCGACCCTGCCGAGGTTTACGTCAGGACCGAGCCGCTTGTTTTCCGCATGCAGCTTGAGGATCGCCTCTCTGGCTGCCACATCCGGCTTGCTCACGACGATCTTGCGGTCAAAACGTCCGGGACGCATGATCGCGGGATCCAGGATATCCACACGGTTGGTGGCTGCCATCACAATAATACCCTGATTCTGCGCGAATCCGTCCATCTCCACCAGCATCTGGTTGAGCGTCTGCTCACGTTCGTCGTGGGAACCGCCGAGGCCTGTGCCTCTGCGGCGCGCGACCGCATCGATCTCATCGATGAAAATGATGCACGGGCTGTTTTTCTTTGCTTCTTCAAACATATCGCGGACGCGGGCCGCGCCGACACCGACATACATTTCCACGAAGTCAGAGCCGGAAATACTGTAGAAGGGGACCTTGGCCTCACCTGCTACCGCCTTTGCGAGCAGCGTCTTACCGGTACCGGGAGCGCCTACCAGGATGATGCCCTTGGGAATGCGCGCGCCCATCTCCCGAAAGCGCTGCGGGCTTTTCAGAAACTCGACGACCTCCTGGAGCTCGTTCTTTTCCTCCACCATGCCGGCAACATTGTCCATGGTAAGATCGGTCTCTGTGTTAAGCCTCGCACGGCTTTTCCCGAAGTTCATCATCCGGGAATTCTGGCCGCCGCCCATGCCGCCGCCAAGGAACAGGCGCATCAGTATCACAAACAGTGCCAGCATAACGGCGTAGGGAAGCAGTGTCCCGATGGACAGATCAAAGGCCGGCTCCGCCTGTACGGTATAATCGATTCCGCTCTCGTCCAGTCTTGCTGCCAGACGCGAAGTATCCGTCAGCGAGGACTGATACCGGTCGCCGGACTTATTCATGATCGTCACGGTACCCGTATTGTTTTTAGACGATGTGCTGATCACAACACTGTCGATATTCTGGCTGTTCTCGAGCATGGTATCGAGCTCCCTTGCGGAGACAGACTCGGAATATCCGCGCATGGAATACACTGCAGCCCCGTAGATGATCAGTATGAAAATGATCAGCAGCCAGGGAATGGTTATTACTCTTCTGTTCATAGTCTTCCTCTGTCAAACCGGAGCGTATCTTAAAACGCTGCCGGCCTTTTGTCAGACCTCGTCAGGTCTGATCACGCCGATATACGGCAGGTTTCTGTAATGCTGGTCATAGTCCAGTCCGTATCCGACAACAAACTCGTCCGGAATATCAAATCCGCAGTAGTCGATCTTCACCTCTCGGATGCGGCGGTCCGGCTTATTGAGCATTGCGCAGAGTCTTAAGGATGCCGGCTTTCTGTCCTTCAGCATCTCCAGGAGATAAGACAGGGTAAATCCGGTATCGACGATATCCTCCACTACGAGAACATCTCTGCCTTCGATCGGCTCATCATGGTCCTTGATGATCTTGACGATGCCGCTCGAAACGGTCTTCGATCCATAGCTGGAAACTGCCATGAAGTCAATGGTCACAGGCACTGTGATATATTTGGAAAGCTCTGTCATAAAATAGGCGCCGCCCTTCAGGATACAGATCATGTGAAGATCCTTCCCGGCATAGTCACTGCTGATCTGAGCCGCAAGCTCCTTGATCCTGTTGATCAGCTTTTCTTCTGATATCAGCGTACTGACGTTGTGCTTCATTTCGTATCCCCTCCAGATGTGATCATTCCGCTGCCGGTCTTCCCGGCCGCGTTTTCTGCTGTATAAATGCAGAGTGTTTCCCTGGTGTTTTCGCTGTAAACGCCGCCCGGTAGATCCAGATGGGTCCGGGCCGGAAGAAACAGCGCCTCATCGAGACCGGCATAGTGTATTTCCCCCCAGTCCTTCAGCGGTACTCCCAGCTGCTTCAGCCCTTCGATTATAACATATCTTCGTAATATTTGCGGCTTTTCTTTCAGAGTCCGCCTTTTCAGAGCCACCCTTCCGTTTTCCCGATCCAGACTTCCCGTCTCAGCGAATACCTTCGCCGCACTCTCCTCGAGAAATGCATCCGCTTCAAAGATCATCTGCCCGGCTGCGGCAATGTGCTCCGCCGATTTTTTGTTGATCTCCTCCGTAAGCCTTGGAAGTATCTCGTTTCTCAGGTAATTTCTTGTGTGATCATTTTCCAGATTGGTATGATCCACGCAGAAGGCAAGCTGTTTCTCCGAAAGGTATTTCAGGATCTCCTGCCGTCCGCTTTCAAGCAGCGGCCGGATGATATGGCCTCTCACCGGACGCATGCCGGTCATCCCCTTTAACCCGCTTCCGCGGAGCAGGTTCAGAAGGATCGTCTCCGCCTGATCATCCGCATGATGAGCAACGGCGATCCATCCGCGCCCTGTCTCTCCTTCCGGATCCTTCTTGTCTGTCCGTCTTTCAAGCGTCTTCTCAAGAGCCTCATACCGAAGGATCCTCGCAGCCTCCTCTTCGCTCAGGCCCTTTTCCCGGACCAGCCGGGGCACATCGACATGCACGCTTTCAAACGGAACCCCCATTTTTTGGGCCAGCTCCCTGCAGAAGGCTTCATCCCTGTCTGCTTCCGCTCCGCGCAGTCCATGATGAACATGCAGGGCGGAAAGCCCGATCCCGAGCACCTTTTTCAGGCTGAAAAGCACGGACAGAAGGCATACGGAATCCGGCCCCCCGCTGAAAGCGACAAGGACCGTATCGCCGCGGCGCAGCATGCCGCAGGCCCGGATATATTCGAGAATATGTTTTTCAAACTTATTCATCCGTCCTCTTTCCGGCAGTTATACGGCTGCCAGGATATGCATGTTTCGAAGCCCCGTGTCCCTGATGCGGTCATTTACGGAATAGGCATGCTTTTCCAGATCACCGCAGACCGCATCTGAAAGCTCCTGCTCCTTCAGCTCGTCGATCACATCGGCGGCAATGCCTTCGATCACATTGTATTTTTCTTCCGCCTGATCCGGCTCATTGCCGCTTGTGATGAGATACTCAAGGAGCTCTGCCTCCAGGCTCATACGGGGAAGCTCCCGTAAGGCACGAAAGCTCCACTTATAGTAGGGCTGGTAACGGCGGTTCAGAAGGAAGATCGCCTCCATCGTGCTTTTGGCAAACTCGAACACCGCAAGCTGAGCCGCGGCAGTCTCCCTGTGCCGGATACATCTCAGATAGTTATACTGGCCCGACTGGGCCATCAGCAGAAGATTTCCGGCAAGCTTTTTCTGCCGGACCTCTTCCGGATAGTATGAAAGCCTTTCGCGGATCCTTGTGACCTCGCCATAAGGATCTGAAAAGATCTCCCCGTTGACAGCCTCCGCCAGGGAATGCTCCGGGATCCGCAGCCAGTCCTCCGTATCCAGTACTCCGTCGGCGCTGCCGGTCTTATCAAGGAAAAACTCTGCCGTTCGGAATACCCCGTGCCGCGCGCCTCCGACAGGCTGCAGCATCAGACGCCGGCATCCCATGAATTCCTTGGGCAGCTTTGCATAAGCCCTCTCCAGCCCAAACTCCTGCTTCCGGTCGATCAGCTCCTCCCCGGGCAGAAAGATGCAGAACCCGGGTTCAAAATCATGATCCATGGAGATATCATCATCAAAGCCGAAGCATTCGGATCCGCTTCCGAAAAGGCCCACCGCAAGCATTCCGATGAGATCGGGAAATTCCCGCTCAAGCACAGGACGCCCAAAGGTCTCAAAGTATGCCTTTGACAGCTCCAGGCCCTTTATCCTGTTCTCTCCAATATCACACATATTTATAAAGTTCCTTTGCCTCGTCCTTCTTCTGCGTTTCTTCGATCGCCGTGACCTCCACCGCCACCGAGCGCTCACCGAAACCGATCTCGATACGGTCTCCCACCTTTACCTCATAGGAAGCCTTCTGCGGTTTGCCATTGACCACTACACGTCCCGCCGCGCAGGCATCGCTGGCAACCGTGCGGCGCTTGATCAGACGGGAAACCTTCAGATATTTATCCAGTCTCATTCTTCTCTCTCCCTCGCTTAACCTTCAGCCGTCTGGTTTTAGCACAGCTGTTGAGCTGCAGCATAAAGCCTTTGTCCGGCAGTTATCCTGATTGTAACAGATTGCCTCCCGCTTTAAAAGATGTTATACTTTCCCAAATACTTCTGACCCCTGAGCTGAGTCATATGAAAATGCAGGAGGGCTTCATCATGGATCCGAATACAGGCAGCACTTTTTCCGACAGCGGTACGGACCTTCGTAAAGAGGACTATGTCGAACCGAACTGTGTTCTCTGCGGTGAGCCCTATGGCGCGGCTCCGAAGATCAGGAGCATCCCGCAGCAGCGGATCATCGAAAAAATGGACGAATACATGAGCCGCCGCGACTATAGCGGAGCGGAACGCCATCTCCTCTACTGGCTGGAGGAAGCAAAACTCGGCAAAGATAAAAGAGGTGAGCTGATGCTCAGAAATGAGCTGACCGGGCATTACCGCAAGACCGGGGAAAAGGACAAGTCCCTTGAAAACGCCTCCCTGGCGCTGCAGCTTCTGAAAGAGCTGGATATGGAGGACACCATCAGTGCCGGAACAAGCTATGTGAACGCCGCCACGGCGCATCAGGCCTTCGGCATGCCAAAGGCAGCCCTGTCTCTCTTTGAAAAGGCAAAGGCGGTATATGAAAACGCCTCCGGCACAAGGCCGGAGCTTTTAGGCGGACTTTACAACAACATGGCCCTCACCGAGGCGGCTCTTGGAAATTACAGGGCCGCTGACGATCTGTGGCAGAAAGCCATGAAAGAGATGGGACAACTTCCCAACGGTGTTCTCGAACAGGCCATCACCTGTCTCAACATGGCCAACGCCGCGGAAGATGAATACGGGCTCACCGAGGCTGAGCCCAGGATCTTCGAACTCCTCGACAAGGCGGAGGAACTGCTTGAGACGCCCGGCATACCGCATGACGGATACTACGCATTCGTCTGTGAAAAATGTGCCCCGACCTTTTCCTACTACGGATATTTTGTAACAGCAGAGAAGCTCGGACAGATCTCGGCTGAGATCTATCGGAAAAACAGCTGATTTCAGGCACTCTGTAAGACAATCGTAATACTTAGAGGGATTGTTATTTTCAAATCTTGGAGTATAATGGATTATGTATACTATTGCAGTAGCTGTTCCTTCCTGCCATTTTACTGCAGGGCGCTGAACAGATGCTGCGGCTGTAACTTGAATTACATTTAGTTACAGATGAAGACAGGGATCTGCTTATGGCAAGAAGACGCAACAAGCGCAAAAAAAACAGTATGAACGGCGGGCTGGCGATGATCGGCCTCACCGTTATGATCCTTTTCGTTGCAGGGACGATCCTGGCGGATGCCCGGGACATGCGCAAACAGCAGGAGGCTTATATTCAGCGTGAGCTGACGCTGGAGCGCCAGATTTCCGACGAAGAGCAGCGGACAGAGCTCCTGAACGAACGGAAAAAATATGTTACCACAAAGCAGTACATTGAAGAAGTCGCCCGCGACAAGCTGGGACTGCTGAACCCGGATGAGGTGCTTCTGAAAGAAAAGGAAGACTGATAAGACCCGAAGCGTTGTCAACGATCGGGTCTTTTTTACAGAGGATATCATGCAGATTCACGGATTACAGAAAATGACGCTCCTGGATTATCCGGGACATGTAGCATGCACCGTTTTTCTCGGCGGCTGCGATCTTCGCTGCCCTTTCTGCCATAATTATGAGCTGGCTGACGGAAGCGCATCCCCGGTAATGGATGATGCAGCGCTGATGGCATTCTTAAAAAAGCGGCAGGGGCTTCTGGACGGTGTGGCGATCACCGGCGGTGAGCCCTGCCTTCACGCTGAACTCCCGACGCTGCTTGAAAACATACGCGCTCTTGGTTTTTCCGTCAAGCTGGATACCAACGGCTTTCACCCGGCCATGCTGCGCTCGCTGCTGGAACGGGGACTGGTAGACTATGTTGCCATGGATATCAAAAACAGTCCTGAAAAATATGCGGAGACCTCCGGAAGGCAGTCTCTGGACCTCCGTCCTCTTCAGGAAAGCATCACCCTGCTGATCGGGGGCAGCGTCGATTATGAATTCCGTACGACTGTTGTAAGCGAATTCCATAAAGCTTCCGATTTCGAAGAGATCGGGCAGATGGTCTTCGGCGCGAAGCGCTTTTTCCTCCAGTGTTTTACCGACCGGGATTCCGTACCCTTTGGCGGCCTTCACGCCCCGTCCAGAGAGCAGCTGGAGCAGTATGCTGAGATCATGAGAAAATATGTGCCTGATACAAGTCTCCGCGGGGTGGACTGACCCGCTTTCGTTACTGATCACAGGTCCGGCGCCATCATTCGCAAATAGATGCTTATGATGATGAAATACTCCTTTTGCTCATGTGGGGGAGGTTCCTGTTCACAGGTACGGGCAAATCCACGCATCGCGCTTTATGCACGCATAAGTCCGGGCCGTAAATATCGGCCGACCCCCGAGCGGTAAGCTGATTTTCAATTTTTTGGCTATAATAAAGGCTCTGCGCTTGACAAGGGCGCATAAAACCATTATAAAAGAGTAAGAGCAAGTTTTTTGCATTACAGAAATTTTTCAGGAGGGAATTACCCATGAACAAAGGTGAACTCGTGACAGCAATCGCTAATGAAACTGGCGTAACTAAAAAAGATATCGAGAAGGTTATCAAGGCTCTTACCGGCACCATCCAGTCCGAACTGAAGGATGGCGGCAAGGTTCAGATCCCTGAGCTTGGCTCCTTCAAGGCTGCTGAGAGAGCAGCAAGAGAAGTCCGCAACCCGAGAACCGGCAAGAAGATGCAGTCTCCGGCTTGCAAGGTAGCAAAGTTCACTGCTGCCAAGGCTCTGAAGGACGCTATCAACGCCTGATCATCACTGCCTGTCACAAAGAGGCCCTCGCAAAAGCGAAGGCCTCT
>CAMNFX010000043.1 GCA_946537585.1 uncultured Lachnospiraceae bacterium | reverse complement strand
GAGCCGTACGGCGTTCAGGGAACGGATACCCTCACGGTCTTTCTTCCGGGAACCCCGTTAAGCGATCTTCCGGAGACCTATCTCAACTGGATCGAGCCCCTGCATTTCGGCTATTATGTCTCGGAAACCTTTTATAAAGATCATCCGGAGGATCTTCCGTTCTGTGGGATCTATAACGAAAAGCAGGACTGCGGCTTTTTCTCGGCGGACAGGGCGGAGAAAAATCTCCGTTTCCTTGTCAACCGTGCCACCTACCCGGATCTGGTCTCACAGAAAGCGGAGCTTTATGAGGACGGCACCTATCGCTATGAGGACATGGATCCAAAGGGCATGCATGAGGTGATCAACCTCTGCTTCAACGCAAGGGAGAAGGCGGACGGAACGGAATTTCCCGCGATGAACCTGTATCCGAAGAGCTTTGTCCAAAGCTGCCTCGAGGAGCTCGGGGTTTCTCCGGCAAATGAGGACACGCTTTATTACTTCACAAGAGATGATGCCGAATGGTATGCGCCGATCCTCTATATTAACGGCAAGGACGGGATCTACGCCCTGTGGACCTCGGGCAGCAATGAGGACACCCGGTCCTGGGCTGCCCGCATGACGCAGATCGGGGATCATGTCTATGTTTACGCGCTTGGCTTAAGCCAGTACGAGGAGCTTTTTGCCGGGGAGGCCGCGCATTTCTTCCAGACCTCGCTGACCTTCTCCGGAAGATCCGAGCTTCTGTCCTCCGCACCGGAAAAGAGAGCAGAGGAATGCATAAATGCAGCAGGCACACCGGAGCAGGAGTCTGCAGCAGATAAGGTTTCCTCAGGCACAGCATCTTCCGGTCTGCATTCGATCTTTGCCCGCGTACAGCCGGAAGGAGAGGATAAGATCAGGATCCGGGAACTCCTTTTTGTAAGCTCCGATGATGAGGAGCTGATCAAGGAGTACGGTCTCGATCCCGGGGAGATGACCGATGACTATGCGATCGTCGAGAAAACCGGGGAGACCGAACGCACGCTGGAGGTAAGTGAAAACTGCCCGGTCTACGTGCAGTATCCGGAGGAAGGAACCTTCCGGTCCCTGATCAGCCCTGTGGAAATCAGCGCCTACGCCGGCCGGTTCAGTGAAGCAGACCTCAACATGACCCTGATCCTTGATGAGGACGACCGCGTCGTCTTCATGTATCAGAATTACACACCGTAATCAGAAAGATATGTCAATACAGAGAAAATCAGAGCTGATGGTGATCCTGGCAGGTATCTGCTGGGGCATCATCAGCATCTTCATCAGACCGCTTGCTGCTGCGGGATTAAGCTCCATGCAGATCACAGCGGTACGGATCACAACAGCGGCACTGATCATGACGCCCCTGATGCTGATCAAAAAGCCTGAAAAAATGCGGATCCGCCTCAGGGATATCTGGATCTTTATCCTGACGGGAACCGTGTTCACCGTCGGGTATGCCGCATTTTATATCTACGCCAATGTTCACGGAGAGGCCTCCGTTGCCATCGTGCTTTTGTATACCTCGCCGGTATGGGTCGTGCTGCTGTCCGCGCTGATGTTCCATGAGAGGATCACGCATGTGAAGCTGGCAGCCATTCTGCTGACGGTGGTCGGCTGCGTCCTGGTCTCAGGGATCCTGCACGGCGTGGGATCTGTTACCCCTGCTGTGATACTGACAGGCCTTGCGTCAGGCTTATGTTACGGACTCTATACCGTATTCGCCCGTGTGGCCATGGATCGTTACGAAAGCCTGACCGTGACTGCCTATACCCTGTTTTTTGCCATGCTGGGGATCCTGCCGCTCGGGGATCTTCCCGGCACTCTGAAGCTGATCCCGTCACATCCGGAGATCCTGCCGTGGGGCTTCGGGATCGGCATCGTCTGCATGATCCTGCCCGTGTTCTTATTCAATGCCGGTCTGGAACATGTGGAAACAGGAAAGGCCGCGATCCTGGTGGCGCTCGAGCCCGTTGTCGGCGTGATCATCGGGATGCTCTTATGGCATGAATCACACAGTCCGATGAAGCTGATCGGGATCGTGCTTGTGATCGCAGCCATCATTATGGTGAACCGTGACGGCGGGGATTCTTGACACGGGAGCGTACAGCATAGTAAAATGTCAGGAGTACTTTGTTTTTAGAGGAGTGTGATTTTTCCGTATGGAAGATGGCAGTCGAATATCATGGCTGATCGTAGTTTTTCTGTTATTCGGAGCTATGTATTTTGCTGTTGCCGAAACTGCCTTTGCCTCGGTATCGAAAACGAGGCTCAGGACATATGCGGATAAGGGTGACCCGCGGGCCAGGAAAGCGCTGTTTGTAACCGAAAACATGGACCGCGCGATCACTACGATCCTGATCGGTACAAATGCGGTCCATCTTGCGGCGGCTTCGATCGTCACGGTGAATGTGACAAGGACCTGGGGCCTGTCTGCTGTTACCCTTTCCACGATCATTACAACACTGGCAGTCTTTTTCTTCGGGGAGATGCTGCCCAAGAGCATTGCACGCAAGTACAGTGAACGGTTTTCTCTGTCGACGGCCGGGTCACTGTGCTTTTTCATGTCTCTTCTGCGGCCGCTGTCCGCGCTTCTTACCATGCTCGGAAACGGCGTCGCCGCACTGACGAAGGGGGATCCCGAGGCATCCGTAACGGAAGGCGAGATCTATGACATTATCGAGGATATGACGGAGGAGGGATCACTCAACGAGGAACAGAAGGATCTGATCTCCTCGGCTTTAAGCTTTGGCGATGTCACGGTGGAGAGCATCCTTACAAGCCGTGTGGATGTAGCCGCCATTGATGTGGACATGTCGGAGAAGGAGATCCTGGATATTATCAAGGAGCAGAATCACAGCCGTATTCCGGTCTATGAGGGAACGATCGACAACATCATCGGTATCCTGCAGATCCGGAAATATATCAAGTATTATATCCGTACCGATGAACCGCTGGATATCCGCGGGCTTCTGGATGAGCCGTATTTTGTTCATCAGTCCACAAAGATCGATGACCTTCTGCAGGTCATGTCCACGCGCAAGCTGAATATGGCGGTGGTGACGGACAACTACGGCGGGACGCTTGGCATCGTGACAGTTGAAGATATCCTGGAGGAGCTCGTCGGTGAGATCTGGGATGAGGACGACAGGGTCGTCAACAACATTGTCCCCTTAAAGGACGGCTCCTACTCTGTCAATGCGGAGGAGCATGTCATCGATGTGCTCGATGAGCTCGATGTGCACTATGACGAGGAAGAAGAGGAGCGGATCCTGAACAAGCTGATGAGTGAGCTTGCGTTCGAAAACTTCCCGGGCATGCCGAAGGAGGGCGATTCCTTTGTTTACCTGAACCTTCGGATCACCATCCTTTCGATGAAACGGAGCCGGATCTACCGGCTGCGTGTCGAGAAGCTGCCGGAAGAGGGAGCGGATGAGGAAGGAGGCAGCGTATGACGCCTTATATCCTTGGTATTCTCGTCTGCCTTCTGTGCTCGGCCTTTTTCTCGGCCTCGGAAATGGCGTTTTCTTCCTGCAACCGCATACGCCTTGAGCATATGGCGGAAAACGGCAGCCGGTCTGCCGCCGTGGCAGTTAAAATCCTTGAGCGTTTTGATGATGCTCTTTCGGCGATCCTGGTCGGCAACAACCTGGTCAATATCGCATCCTCTTCGCTCAGCTCCGTTGTGGCGATCCTGGCCTTCGGCGGACGCTATACCTGGGCCGCGACCCTGATCATTACACTTGCTGTGATCATTTTCGGAGAAACGATCCCGAAGATCACCGCCCAGAAAAACGCCACCCGCTTTGCAAACAGCTTTGCCGGACCGGTGCATTTCCTGATGCTGCTCTTTACTCCCGTAACGCGCCTTACGGTAGGACTTGTGGAGCTTCTGACCAGAGGCCTTAAGGGAGAGCATGCTGCGGATGCCGATACAGCGGTGGAGGAGCTCCATTCCATCATCGAGACGGCAGAGGATGAGGACGTTCTTGATGAGGATGAGGTGGAGCTGATCAGCGCGGCGATCGATTTTTCCGAGATCTCTGCCCAGGAGGTCATGACCGCCAGGGTGGACCTGCTCGCCATTGATGTGGACGACAGCTGGGAGGAGATCATGGAGGCGATTGAAAAGTCTCCCTATTCCCGTATTCCCGTATATGAGGACAGCATCGACAACATCATCGGCATTCTTTCGATGAATCATCTGCTGAAGGCGCTGATCGATCATGAGGTCGTCAATATCCGCTCGCTCCTGATGCCGGCCATGTATGTTTACAAGACCATGAAGCTTCCGGCAGTGCTCTCGCAGTTTCGAAAGGCCAGACAGCATCTGGCTGTCGTGACGGATGAGTACGGCGGCACGCTCGGCGTGGTCAGCATGGAGGACGTCATGGAGGAGCTTGTCGGCGATATCTGGGATGAAACGGATACCGTCGAGACCGGCATCGTTGAGAAGTCGGACGGCGTCTATGAGGTGGACGGCGATACCGTCACCGGCGAGCTGGTAGACCTGATGGGCTGGGACGAGGATGAGTTCGACTTCGTTTCAGACACGGCAGGCGGCTGGTGCATCGAAATGCTGGACGGATTTCCCAAGGAGGGAGATTCCTTTGAGTATATGGGGTCTGAGGTGCGGGTGCTTGAGGTCGATGAGCGCCGCGTGACAAAGATCCGGATCCGGCGGAAATCATCGGATAAAGCATGAGAGATCCTGTCTGCAGCTCACGGTCTGTCTGCCGGGACGGCATGCAGCCATGCTTTCTGCTTTACGGTCAGGCCGGCGGCGGACAGTTATGAAGAAGCACAGTATCCGTAAAAAGGAGGAGATAAGTGTTATGAAATATCAGGTGATCACGATCCACAGAGATTTCGCGGCGTACGGGCGTACGATCGCAAGAGCGCTTTCGGAGGCGCTCGGCCTTCCGTGGTATGACAGGGACTTTGTGAAGAAGACGGCCCTGGAAAGCGGCTTTGAATCCGAAATGATCCGCGAGGAGGGCGAAAACCTGAGCCACCGCAGCAAATGGGTCGACAGCATCATGAGCACGGTCCACAGCGGATACAATTCGAGTCATGATGACATTTTCAGGGCGCAGAGCAAGGTGATCCTGGAGCTCTCCGCAAAGCCCTGCATCATCGTCGGCCGCTGCTCAAACTATGTGCTGAAGATGGCTGAGGTCCCGACCTTTGACATTTATCTCTATGCCTCCAGAGAGAACCGCAGACAGCGCGCTTCCGAGCTTCTTCCGGATGAGGACAAGTCGATGGATCCGCTCGCAGGAAAGAAGCTTGACCCGGTAAAGGATGCTGTGGAGCTCGATAAGTATATTGCCCGGCGGGACGATCTGCGCCGCACCTATTATAAAAAATATACCGGAAGCGAAATCGACAGTGCGTCAAACTACAACATCTGCCTTGATGTAGGCACGCTTGGCGTTGACCGCTGCGTACAGATCCTGCTTGAGATCCTGAAGTGATCCGCAGCCCTGCTGCCTGAAAGCAGGAAAGGATGCTTTCCTTTGTCTGACCGGGCCGGTGTCCGGCAGCCGTGATGATAATAAAACCCCCGCATCTGCCGGATGATGCGGGGGCTTCTCAGTTCTTAAATGTGGGAAGTGGATTCAAAGATCAGACATCGATATGGATCTTCAGGTTGTTTTCTCTCGACGAGAGTGTGAGAGAGCAGATGCTTCCCGGAATCAGCTGCTTGAAAAAGCAGATCGGTGAGCCGTCAGGCAGGACCAGTGTGCTCTGTATGACATAGAGCGGATCGCCCGGATTGATGTTGAGATGCTCGGCCTCCTGCTCGCTTGCAAGGGCAACGTCCAGACGGTAGTGCTTGACGCCGATCTCATTGGCATCAAAGTTGCTGTCGATGACGAGGACCTTTCTGATCTGCTGGTTTTCTATGTTGCGCTGCAGCAGAAAGGCATATTTCTCAGCGGGAAGATAAAGGCGCTCAAGAGCTGCGGGGACGGAATTGGCGATACTGACGCGCTCAATGCAGATGACCCGTGAGCCTGAAGCAAGCTTCAGCTCCTTTAAGATTGCCTGGGAACCGGGGATCTGTCTGTTCGAAAGGATATGAGAGTATACCTGGATATGCTGCTTGGCGCAGACGTCCTCAAAGCTCTGGAAGGTCTCGTGCATCTTGCGGTCAGCCCAGTCGGTAACAAAGGAGCCCTTGCCGTGATGCTTGACGACCAGATCTTCGTCGACCAGCATCTGGATCGCGTTGCGGACCGTGATGCGGCTGACACCGAATTCCTCGCAGAACCTGGCTTCGCTCGGAAGGATCTGACCCGGCTGGTACTCACCGGTCCGGATCTTTTCTCTCACATAATCAACGATCTGCTGATATAGCGGTATTGCTGTATTTTTATCTAACATTGCTTCCTCCTCGGAATGAAATAATACAATTGTGAATATGTAAAGAATCGTACTCTTATAATATTACTATTATAATATGAAATTATAAGTTATTACAAGTCTTATAAATGGAATTTGTTAGTCAGTTTACTATGAAGCCTTATTAAATAAAGTAATAGCCGGCAAAAACCGTCCGCGCGATGAACGGACTGACTCAATTCGTGACAAAAAATATGTCGAACTTGACAATGCCATCTTGAAGTAGCTCGACGTAAGAGCTATAATTAATTCAATTTGGATATAAACAGAAAACGGCGGGGCGCCTGGATTTAACAGCATACGGTGCCTTTTCCGGAAGGCAGGGATGTCTATATGATTGAAGCGGTGAGCTGCGGTGGTATCGTCATCTATCGAGGCAAGGTATTACTGCTTTACAAAAACTACAAAAACAGATATGAGGGCTGGGTATTGCCCAAAGGAACGGTGGAAGACGGCGAGTCACATGAGCAGACGGCGCTGCGCGAGGTGAAGGAAGAAAGCGGCGCAGACGCGGAGATCATTGACTACGTCGGCAGTAATTCATACTCTTTTATGATCCCTGAGGACAAGGTGGAAAAGGAGGTCCACTGGTACCTCATGAAAGGAAAGTCCTATTATTCTAAGCCGCAGTCGGAGGAATACTTCAGGGACAGCGGATTCTACAAGTATCATGAAGCGATCCATCTTCTCAAGTTCCCGAATGAGCGGGATATGCTGGAGAAGGCCTGGCCGGTCTATCAGAAGATGCGCCGGGAAGGAAGCTGGACATAAAAAGGACGGATGCATTTAAGCAGAGCTGCCGGATTCCGGCAGCTCTTAATTTTTTTATAAGCTCCCGGAAAATGGATGAAATGAACGCCTTCTTTCTTTTTTCAGGACAGCTGACAAGGCAGCTTATATGCAGTGCGGTGCTTTCACAGGCATGGGGGCTTACCATATGAGGAAAGACCGGGGAAGGGGACTTGCCCGTTTGCCGGTGATGTTGTAAACTGATGGGTATGCTGAAATACCTGCAAAAACATAAATATTTGCTGCTGCTCTTATATCTGCCGGTTTATCTGATCGCCTTTTTCACGATCGACAAGATCCCGGCGGAGCATTATGTGATCCGCTGCTCCTTAGACAGCCTGATCCCCTTCAATGAGTACATGGTGATTCCCTACGCCCTGTGGTTTTTCTGGTTTCCGGGCTGGGTATTTTTCTTTGCCTTTCAGGCAGTGAAAGCGGAGCGGCAGACGGACGGCAGGGACCGCTGTGAAGAAGCGGTCAGAGACTTTGTAAAGCTCTGTGTCGTGATGTTTACAGGCATGACGCTCTCTCTGATCATTTATGTCATCTGGCCGAATGCGGTCGATCTGAGAGAACCTCTTGAGCCGGACAATATCTTTAAGTGCGCGGTGAAAATGATCCGGGCAGCGGACACCCCCTACGGCGTATGTCCGTCGATCCATATCTCCACGATCGTGACAGAAGCCCTTGTGATCCGTGACAGCCGTCTCCGGGTGCTGACGCCCTCTGTGCGCGTCTATTCTTACATCATCACCGCGATGATCACCTGGTCTACCATGGCGATCAAGCAGCACAGCATCGTGGACGTGATCGCCGGGGCCCTGCTTGCCCTTATACTGTACGTCATTTACGGAAAGATTGGATATGAATAAAAACTTTATTAAAATCAGAGGCGCGGCGGAGCATAACCTCAAAAACATCGACCTTGACATTCCCAGAGATCAGCTTGTCGTGCTGACCGGACTCTCCGGCAGCGGCAAGTCATCGCTTGCGTTCGATACGATCTACGCGGAGGGGCAGCGCCGGTATATGGAATCCTTAAGCTCCTATGCGCGTCAGTTCCTCGGGCAGATGGAAAAGCCGAAGGTGCAGAGCATTGAGGGACTTTCGCCCGCCATCAGCATCGACCAGAAATCCACGAATCACAACCCGCGCTCCACAGTCGGTACGGTGACGGAGATCTATGATTATCTGCGTCTTCTTTACGCGCGCATCGGGATCCCCCACTGCCCGCAGTGCGGCAGGGAGATCCGCAGGCAGACGGTCGATGAAATGGTGGATACGATCCTGCATCTTCCGGAACGGACCAGGATCCAGCTTCTTGCGCCGGTCGTCCGGGGACGGAAGGGAGAGCATGTAAAGCTCCTCGAGCAGGCCCGAAAGTCCGGCTATGTGCGTGTACGCGTGGACGGCAGCATGTATGAGCTCGGAGAGGACATCAGGCTTGACAAAAACTTAAAGCACAATATCGAGATCGTGGTTGACCGTCTCGTGATCCGGGAGGGCATTGAGCAGCGTCTTACGGATTCCGTGGAAAATGTACTGAAGCTTTCGGACGGGCTCATGATCGTCGATGTGATCGACGGCGAAGCGCTGACATTTTCCCAGCATTTTGCCTGTCCGGACTGCGGCATCAGTATCGAGGAGATCGAGCCGCGATCCTTTTCCTTCAACAACCCTTACGGCGCCTGCCCGGAGTGCTTCGGACTGGGGTATAAGTCGGAGCTCAGCCTGGAACTGATGATGCCGGACCCGACGCTGTCCCTCAACCAGGGCGTATTTCAGGTGACGGGATGGCAGTCGAGCGGACATGACGGCTCCTATACGCATGCCATGCTGGAGGCATTGTCCGAAGAATACCACTTCAGTCTGGACACCCCGTTCAATGAGCTTCCCGAGCACATCCG
>CAMNFX010000042.1 GCA_946537585.1 uncultured Lachnospiraceae bacterium | reverse complement strand
TTTCCTGCAGATTGACACGTCTTTTCGGACGGAGTTTGAAGAAGATGAATGTTACGAAGAAGCTGAAACAGAGGACATATGATATATTAGAAAATTTGTTTTTCGTCACCCATTTTAGAGCTGTTTTTAAGCTAAGAAATGCATTTTCATGTGAAATATAAAAAAATCCACTATTTGTCACCCATGATTATGCTTGTTTGATGGGTGACAGGAAGCGGATTTTTTCATATATCGCACGGAATCGAGTTATGTAATGTGAAGGCAGCTCCAGCATGGGTGACAGAATTGCCATTTCTCCACATGTCGCATGGATTCTATGATTCACGTCTCCTCACGTCAGCCCTGCTCATTACATTTAAGGCGTCCTATGTCGGTTCAGCCCTTTATATTTAAGGCGTCCTGCGTCAGCCCTGCCCTTTATACTTCAGGCACAGCATCGTAAGGTCATCATACTGCTCGGCTCCGTCCGCAAAGGCGTCTACGCTGGCCTTGACCGTATGCAGCACCTCTGCAGGCGTATCCGGTGCGGCAGCATTCAAAGCATCGATCATCCGCCCGGTCCCGTAGAACTCCTGTTCCTTATTATTTGCCTCAGGCACGCCGTCGGTATACACAAACAGCATGTCTCCGGGCGAGAGCGTAAGCTCATAGTCCTTATATTTCATGCCCTCCATGCCGCCGATCACGAATCCGTGCTTATCCTTTATGAGCCGGTAAATGCCGTCGCCGCCCTTAAGCACCGGAAATTCATGTCCGGCATTGGCACAGGTCATCACGCCCGTCCCGGTATCCAGGATACCCATCCAGACAGTCACGAACATCTTGGCCTTATTATTCTTGCTGATTCCCTCATTGATCGCTTCCAGGATCTCGGCCGGCGTGCCTCCGTTGTGGGTCTGGTTTCGGATCAGGATCATGGATGACATCATGAACAGGGCGCCGGGAACGCCCTTCCCGGAAACATCCGCTATGATCATGGCCAGATGGTTATCATCGACCAGAAAGAAATCATAGAAGTCGCCGCCGACCTCCCTGGCCGGCGTCATGGAAGCATAAAGCTCAAACTCATGACGGTTCGGAAAAACCGGGAAATCACTCTCGAGCATCGAGCTCTGAATCCTTGCGGCAAGCTGCATCTCTGTTCCGGCGCGCGCCTTTTCGGCGGTAAGTGATGCCAGATCGTCCGTATAATGCACGATACGGGTCTGCATATCCTGTATCTCATGATAAAGATCGCCGATCTCATCATTGGAGTCAATATCCGCATGGATCACATCAGCCATGGAATAGCCGTTCTCTCCCTCCGCAAATCCGCATGCCCCCTTTGCCAGGGCAGTCAGCGGCATCACGGCGATGTGACGGATAAGGTACATGTTGATGATGATGCAGAAGGAGGTCAGCAGAATAACCAGGATGATTGAATTTGCAAGGAACTTCCGCTGTGTCTGCCGGACCTCATTCATGTCGATGTCCGCGCCCGCAAGCGCGACCATCTCACCCGTATCCGGCAGCTTCAGCGGTTCATACGCAGTGCAGAGCCAGCCGTAGCTGCAGTGATATATCGTCGGCGGGATCTGCTGGTATTCATCATACTGCTCAAACTCCGGTACCTCTTCATCCATCTCACCGATGCCGAGGATCCCGAGATCCGGATCCACCAATGTAAAATACTCTTCATCACGGATATACTGAAGATAGGTATACTTGATCTCGCTGTCATCCATGATCACCTGCAGGGAATCAGCCATCTGCACATAATCAGAATAAAGAGACAGATCCGTCCTGGCCAGTTCTGCATATTCCGGATCCTCCAGAAACTCCCGGAAGGTCTCGTCATCGATCACGCCGGAGGGCTTTGTCTTAAGCCAGTTTGAGATCAGAGTCTCATCGCCGGAAGCCACTGCCTCCTTGCGGACTTCCATAAACTCATCCGTATCGATATATCTTCTGAAATGATCCGCCATCTTGCTGTCGATGACATCAGCCGCATTCCTGGAGGCATCTGCCGCCCGTGTACGGTACAGCTTCTCGATGCGCCCGGCCTGGATATGATAGGTGATGGCAAGCAAACCCGCAGTTACCGCCAGGATCATGAGAATAGTGACCAGGTTGAGCTTGTGGGCCAGTGAAAACCTGTGTTTTTTATTGTCGGACGACACGTTTGCCATACCGCTTCCGTTTTCCTCAATCGATCAGTGACCGGTAATACGGCCAGCTCGCCGTCATTTCACCGACGACGACATTGTTCCTGACACCGCCGGTCTCGTGAATGCCGATAAAGTTGCCGTTGCCTACCCATCCGAGGAACATGACCACATGCGCATCTGCACCGGTACGGATAATGATATCGCCGGGACGCAGAGCGGAACGCGAGATACGTCTGCCGCATCCGATCAGCGTGCCCGTACTCTCGCCGGCCAGCCTCGTTCCCGTCGCTGACCAGTAGACCCAGTTGACCCAGCCGGAACAGTCAAGTCCCCGAAGGATACGGCCGTGATAGTCGGCACTCACAAGCGTATAGAAGTTATTCGGTCCATAACCCGGGCCGCTGGGCTTTCCGCCCCAGTAATACGGCACCTTGCCGACAGAATGAAGCGCAAAGTCAACGACAGCCTTCCTCAGTTCAGAAACATCTGACGGAAGCGTATTGAGATAATTCTGGATCTCTTCCTCGGTCAGCTGACTTGTCAGATTGATCGACGAAATGGACAGACCGTATTTCTCAAACCAGTCCTGATGGTTGAGGGCCTTGGCCTGGGCGATCTTATCCGTCGTCCATCCCTGCCAGCGATCATTGAAATTGGCTTCGTCGTTGCCGATCTTATCCGCTTTGAACAGCCCGTTGCGGTCATCGATGCCCTTGATCGTGATCGTGATATAGAGGTCTATATGACCGGGGCAGTACTGATCCGCACCGGAAAGCACATTGGCCTGTGCCAGCAGGTCGTTGATCTGTGCCGCGATCGCGGCTTCCTCTTCGCTGAGCTCCTCGCTGGTCCGCTGCTCCAGGATCATGGTCTCGGTGCCTGCGGTCCCGTCAGAGACAGCAGTTTCTGCTGCCGGACTGTAGACCGTACCATTGGCCCCGGCTACCGCATAACCGTAATTCTCGGTACCGATACCGCTCGCAATGACCGTGCCCGCGCCTGTTGCGGCTGAGCTTACGACGGAGGTGTCAGATGCCGCTCCTTCATGGTTTGTCGTTTCAACAGCAGTCTCCTGCGTGTTTTCCGACGCGGAAGCTTCTTCAGATGGTGCATTTTCCGCTGCTGCGGGCTCCGTTTCCTGCACTGCCGTCTCAGGAGCCGCTGCAGGTTCTTCCTGTACAACTGCAGGATCGGATACAACATAAGCCTCACCGCCTGCCCCGCTGCCGGTATTTTCGGAAGCGGTCTCAGGCAGCGTATTGCTTGCAGGGCTTACGACCATTTCCTCATCGGCAAGACGCGCGACCGGCATCGCAAGGCCTGCGGAGGCCTTCCAGAGAAGCGGACGATGGATAAACTTAAACAGCTTTCTGAGGTTCGTTGCAGGGCTTACGACCAGCCCCTCCTCCGTATAAGGTTCATCCTGAGGCGCTGCATAAATGCCTGCATCATCCCCGGAAGATCCGCCGGATGTGACTGTGCCTTCGGAAGTGATATCCTGCGGCTCTGATGTGCCTGAAGCCGAAATATCGGAAGATATGACAGCGTAAGATTCTGAAGCTTCCGTGCCGCCGCCGGCAACCGGCTCATTCTGGCCGGAGCTTACGATCTGGTCCCCGGCAGCATCCGCATCACCGGATCCGTTCGATGCAGCCTCTCCGGAAGACTCCGATGCCACCGCATCCTGGCTTCCGGCAGCCGTGCTGTTATTACCGCCGTAAACGGCATAGGAGGAGGTCTCCCCGTCTGCTGAGCCGGAGGATACAGCACTTTGTGACCCGGATGTGCTTCCGCTCGCATGAGATACCACGACCTGGTCCTCGGAATACGGCACCCGGTTTCCGGAGGAAGTGGTCTGAGAGCCTCCAATGATCACGGTGCCGCCGGCTGTCTCGCTTTCTCCCGCGGCTGAGCTTACTACATTGCTCTCAGCGGACGGTACCTGGCTTCCGCCTGAAATGATCACATTGGTTCCGGAGACCGTCCCCGCAGTTCCTGTCGGATCACTTCCCGTATTGGATCCTTCGGTGAGTCCGGAGCTGAATGCCGTCGCCCCTGCGAGCTGGTGCTCGGTTGCAAGCTGCTGCGCTTCGAGGGCGATCGCCTCCGCAGCCTCATCCTGCTTCGATCGGTTGAGACACCCGGAATCATAGTATACGCTGCCCATGCTGACCCTTGAACTCATGGCGTTCTTAAAGAGCTCTCGGCAGTATTCTTCCATCGCCTCGGCGTCATTCATGTCATGATAGTAGGCATAGACAGAGGCCATGGACATGATCTCCTGCACGGCATAATAACCGTTGATCCGGTTTCCGTCGCCGTCATAAAAGTTGACGGTCACATTTCGGAAGCTGTTGATCTTCCATGTGGAAGGATCCTTGGGATCGTGTCTGCTGTCGTTCGGATTATACTTTCCCATGATGCGCCCGACGCCCTGTCCCTGACGGTTGGCAAAGCTTAAGGGCGTCATATCGGACATGTCATAATAATTGGCAAGATAATCGGCATTGAGCGTATTCAGCGTCTGGAAGATCTCACCGGCGTAGGAGTGGATCGCATCCGAGGTATCGGCTCCCTCCGGATAAAAATAAGCGAGATTGAGCTTGAACGGGGCCGGAACATACTCTTCCCCGTCATCACCGCTGATCTCCTTGAGGCTCGAAGCAGGGCGCGCAAAGACCCTGTGCTCCTCTTCGAAATCGGTCGGGGTCGCGGTCTCTTCCCTGTAGTCGGACATCGTCGCAAAAGCGCTCGTCTCCGGCACGTCAGCTGCCTGCTGCCTGTCGCTTTTTACTGCGATGAACACAAAAAGAATGCAGACCAGACAGACTGCACCGATAATCACAATATTCTTTTTATTCCTGAAAAATTCCTGCATACAGAATTAATTATACTACCGCACAGACATAAATATTTTTACGTTTTATTAAAGAAATCATAGCTCTTCGTCCCCTGCCTGGCTGAATGAAAAGCATGCTTACCTGCTTTTTGACAGACAGCGTCTTCAGGAGCTTCCTCGGTTCCGAAGCTGTTCGAGCGTTTTCGTAAAATACTCCGGAAGCGGCGCTTCAAAGGTCATGCGTTCTCCCGTCACCGGATGGGTAAACCCGAGGACCGCGGCATGGAGATACTGTCCGTTTCCCTTAAGCGGATCCTTTCGGATCCCGTAGGCCTCGTCGCCGGCTAACGGATGCCCGATATGATTCATATGTACCCGGATCTGATGTGTGCGCCCGGTTTCAAGCCGGCATTCGATCAGGGTCATCGGAAGGCTTCCGAAGGTTCCCGTGCCGTTTCGAAATGCGGCAAAGCGCTCGAGTACCCGGTAATGCGTTACCGCATTCCGCCCTTCTCCCGGCCTGCAGACTGCCATCAGCTTTCTGTCGGCCCGGCTCCGGTCGATCGGCGCATCGACCGTGCCCTCGTCCTCATTAAAGTTATGATAAACAAGAGCGATATAACGCCGGGTAATGCTGTGCTCTTCCAGCTGCGCCGCGATATGATTATGCGCCCGGTCATTTTTGCAGGCGATCAGAAGTCCGGTCGTATCCATATCGATCCTGTGCACGATCCCGGGCCGAAGCTCTCCGTTGATCCCGCTTAAGGAGTCTCTGCAGTGGTACATCAGCGCATTGACCAGCGTTCCCGTGTAGTGTCCGTTAGCCGGGTGGACGACCATGCCCTTCGGCTTATTTACGACGATCACATCCGCGTCTTCATAGACGATATCGAGGGGAATGTCCTCCGGCACCACCTCCACGGCCTCCGGTTCCTTTTCCTGCACGAAAATACGGTCTCCGTCATTTGGCACATATCCGGGCTTGACGGCAGATCCTCCGACTGTGATCTCACCCGATCGGATCATACCCTGAATACGAGAACGACTCATATCCGGCAGCAGCTCTGCCAGGTATGAGTCAAGTCTGATCTTTGCTATTCTGTTTTCTTCAGATCTGAAAATATATTCCATCAGTGATTGTCATCCGGATCGCTCTGCTTATTTTTCTTCTGTCCGAGCAGCGGGATCTCATTCGCCTCTTCTTCCGTATAGTAAAAGAGCAGGAGAAAGATCATCCCGAAGGCCGCGCAGGTAACATAGATATCCGCGACATTAAAAACAGGGAAGTCGATCGGTTTGAAATAAATGAAGTCCACGACATAACCCTGGCGGACCCGGTCGATCCAGTTTCCCATGGCTCCGGATATGATCAGGACAGCACAGAGCCTGAGCCATCTGAAACGGGGCGCCCCGGGCAGCTTCAGACAGATATAAACAAGCGCTGCAGATACCAATGGAGCCAGAACAACGAAAATAAGGCGCATGCCATTCATGATACCGAAGGCTGCACCCGTATTTTCCACATATAATAGCTCCAGAACATTTCTGATGAGACTGACAGCCGCATGACCCTTCAGATGCGCAGCCGCCAGGGACTTGGTCCACTGGTCGAAAGCGATCAGAACGAGGATCAGGATCGATCCGGACAGGGCTTTACGTTTCAGTCCTGTCAGATTATCCATTAAATGAGAAGCCGCTTGCGCGGGATCTCATCTCCGGCTGTGCGGAGCTGTTGCTCATCTTGGCAAAATCGCCGGCAAAATCACCGGACAGCTCTACCGTATGCGGAGAGGCAATAAAAATATACTTGGAGATCATCTGAAGATCACCGTCAATGCTGTAGACAGCGCCGAGAGTAAAATCGATAATGCGCTGCGCGGTATCAGTACTGATGCCTTCAAGATTAATAACTACGGCCTTGCCTGCCAGAAGATCATCACAGATGTCTCTGGAATCATCAAGACTGGCCGGTCTCTTCATCGTTACCTGCATGCCGGTGCCTCCATCGATCGGAACGACCTTGCGGCTGAAGAATCCGCCGGAACGCTGCTCGCCGGAACCGGAGTCCCTGCGGGAGAACAGTCCCTGACGCTTCGGCTGCTGCTGTTGCTGCGGCTCTTCGTCGTCGTAATACTCGTTCTCATCGTAATAATCATCATCCAGGAAGTACTCGTCGTCGTCTTCGCGCTGTCTGCTCTTCAGATTATCAACAAACTTGTTAAGAAAGCCCATCACATACTCCTTAAACATCAAAACTAATAAGCTTATTATAAATTAAAAAAAGACATATGTAAACAAGAAAATACAAGATATAGTTCTGTCCCGCTGTTTTCCCCACAATTCAAGGCAAAACTACCGGTAAAGGCCGTGCTTTTCAATGAAATCAGCGACTGCCGGAGTGACAAAACTTTCCAGCTTCCCGCCGTTTAAAACGGCATCACGGATCATTGTGGAAGAAATATTTATTTCCGGACAGTGCAGCTGCCGGATATCTGGATGGGCAGACCCGTATTCTTCCTGAAGGACCCGGACTGCATCAAAAAAGCGAATCGCGTCCTCCTCCGGAGTCCTTTCATTCTCCGTGCCTTCTTTGGCGCCTGCCGGTGCAGCACATTCCGCCGGAGCCTTTATGTTTGAAAACCGGTCCTCTTTGGCAGAGGCGCAGTCCATGCCGTCTTTGGCATCCGTCGCAGCGACAGGTATCTCCCGGGCATCTCTGTCCGGCACCAAAGCACCCTTTCCGGAAAATGTCTCATTGCCGGACCGGGTCTCTCTCCGTAAGGCGCAGAGGATCACGGCATTCTGCAGCAGAAGCTCCGGCCGGTACCATTTTGGAAGCGCTTCGAGGGAATCCAGGCCCATGATGAGATAAAACCGGTCCCCCGGATAAAGCTCGTGAAGCTTTCGGAAGGTCTCCGCCGTATAGGTCCGTTCCCGGTCCCGGATCTCAAAATCCGAACAGCGAAAACGGGGCTCTCCAAACGCGTCAATGCATGCCTTTGTCATCGCAAGGCGCAGTCCGGGCCCGGTGACCGGGCTTCCTTCCTTAAAATAGGGATCTCCGGCAGGCATGAACCACACCTCATCAAGCCCGTACTCCCTGAGAGCACAGGCGGCAATCGTCAGATGGGCACGGTGGATCGGATCAAAGGTGCCGCCTAAAACGCCGATCCTCACAGCTCGTTGATATCGACGATCCTGCGGCCGTCCTTCCAGATGCGTTCAATATCGTAAAACAGTCTGTTTTCCTTGTCGAAGACATGGATGATCACATCATAGTAATCCAGCAGGATCCAGTTGCCGGAGGAACGTCCCTCGATCTGCTTCGGCATGATGCCTGCCCTTCCGAGCACTTCTTCGACATTATCCGCCAGAGCGCCGGTCTGCCGGATGTTGTCCGCGGACGCAATGATGAAATAGTCCGCAACCACGGACAGCGAGCTGATATCAATGATCGTGATATCTGAGGCCTTTTTCTCATCGAGTGCCTGATAGGCGAGTTTTACGACTTCCCTGATGTCTCTCGTTTCGTTCATATTCACTCCATCTTTGCTGACTGCCCCGCCAGGACGGCAGGAACTGAGAATGGTTTCTTTTTGATCGGTCTTCCTTAAAAGGGTCGATATGTATTTGGTGGCAGCGGTCACCGCCGGACCCGGTTTGAACTGTTATCTTTGCAGGTTCCGTGCCGGTACATACATGTAAGGCAGCACCGGCTTACCTTCGCCCGCACCTTTCCCGTTCCGCCCTGTACCACAGGAAAGCATCCATGGTTGCCGGAACCACCGGGGCTCCCCGTCCGTTCAGATACTCGATCGTGGACATCAGGATCTGATACATGCATTCATCAAGGTCCTGAAAAGCCAGCTTTCGCATCTCGGGAAGATTGGGTGCTTCCGATCGAAGCGGCTCGATAAAATCCGCAATGTAAATGATCTTCTCCAGCCTGCTCATCGCAGGTCTCCCGGTCGTATGACTGCCGATCGCATTCAGCAGGTCCTCGTCTGTGATGCCGTACATGGTCTCCGCCAGATACCTGCCGCAGATCGCATGGATCACCGCAGGAGAAGCAAGCTCCTCCTTCGTAAGAGGGATCCCGGCCTCCCGGCAGATCCGGATCTGCTCCTCATGCGGATAGCATTTGGCGCAGTCATGCAGGATCCCCGCAAGCTCAGCTTTAAGCGGATCCTCTCCATAGAGAAAAGCCATGCAGGCTGCGGTATAGGCGACGCCGAGCGTATGCTCATAG
>CAMNFX010000041.1 GCA_946537585.1 uncultured Lachnospiraceae bacterium | reverse complement strand
GCCTCATAGGTGGCAAAGAAGCCGTGGCGTCCCGTCAGAAGGTATCCCTCGAGCCAGCCCTCGCACATATGCTCGGAAAGCATGCCGTCCATAACGCGTCCGTCCGGAGCGAGATGGTCATCCGTATCATAGTGCTCCGCATTCCATGCGCGGTTCTCGGTCTCAAAGACCGCGTTCAGGCGGTTGGAGTTGGTCTCGTCGGGCCCGAAGATGCGGAAGTTTTTACTCTCCTCGTTGAGCTTGAAGATATCCCGGACGAACTTTCCGAGATAGGTCATATCCTGGCCGTCCTCTGCGCCGTGCTCGGTGACATCAAAGCCGTACTTGCGGTAATCCGGAAGCCTTAAGTCACGAAGCAGCAGTCCGCCGTTTCCGTGCGGGTTCGCGCCGATACGGGCATTGCCCGAAGGTGCCAGGGAAGCGATCTCAGGAAGCAGCTTTCCGTTATCGTCAAAGAGCTCCTCAGGATGATAGCTTCGAAGCCAGTTCTCCAGGATCTCCAGATGCTCTTCCTTATCCATGGCGATCGGCACCTGGTGCGCAAGGAAGTTGCCCTCGATACGCTTTCCGTCCACGACCTTCGGGGCAGTCCATCCCTTGGGGGTCCGAAGCACGATCATCGGCCAGCGCGGACGGGTGTGGTCGTTATTCTTGCGTGCATTCTTCTGGATCTTCTGGATCTTTTCGATGACCTTGTCCATGGTCTCCGCCATCAGGCGGTGCATGGGCATCGGGTCCTCGCCTTCTACAAAGTAGGGCTCCCAGCCGCAGCCGTGGAAGAAGTCCACGATCTCCTCGTGGGACATGCGGGCAAAGAGGGTCGGATTTGCGATCTTATAGCCGTTTAAGTGCAGGATCGGAAGCACCGCGCCGTCTCCCACCGGATCCAGGAACTTGTTGGAGTGCCAGGAGGTAGCAAGAGGACCAGTCTCCGCTTCGCCGTCTCCGACGGTCACGCAGGCGATCAGGTCAGGATTATCAAAAACCGCGCCGAATGCGTGTGCGATGCCGTAGCCGAGCTCGCCGCCTTCATTGATGGAGCCGGGGGTCTCGGGCGCACAATGGCTCGGGACACCGCCCGGGAAGGAGAACTGCTTGAACAGCTTCCGCATTCCCTCTTCATCCCGGGAAATGTTGGGATAATACTCGCTGTAGGTGCCGTCCATGTACTCGTTGGCAATCAGAAAGTTGCCGCCGTGTCCGGGACCGGAGAGCAGGATCATATCAAGGTCATAGCGCTTGATCACGCGGTTTAAGTGCGTGAATACAAAGTTCTGCCCCGGTACGGTTCCCCAGTGGCCGACGATCTTTTTCTTGATCATCTCACGGGTCAGCGGCTTCTTTAAAAGCGGATTGTCCAAAAGATAAAGCTGGCAGGCGGAAAGGTAATTGGCCGCGCGCCACCAGGCATTCATCCTCGTTAAAAGTTCTTCGGTGATCGGTCCCTTCTCGGGGATCATGTCCTTTTTACTCGGCATTCAGGTTCCTCCGTAAACTATATAAACTCGTTGTTTTCTTCCGTTCCGCATATACCATGCGGATCCTGTAAATGCAGATGACAGACAAAACGGCTGTTCCTAACTCGCATCAATCATCTGTCTTAAGAGTTTCGCGCTGTACCCTGTGTGAAACGCAGCGCTCAAACAGCCCTGTGGCTCATTGTATCTCTGTTTCGCCATTTTCGCAAGCATTTCGCTTTAGTACTGCGGCGCATTACAGCCTCTGTATATGGAAGCCGCCGTCCACATCGATATAGTTTCCGGTGGAGTAACGGATCCTGTCACTGCAGAATACCGAGACCGCTTTTGCCACGTCCTCCGGCGTGCCCCAGCGGGCGATCGGAAATACCCCTTTTTCGATCAGGCGGTCATACTTTTCCTTCACCACGCTGGTCATATCCGTCAGGATGACGCCCGGGCGGACTTCATTGACCGTGATCCCCTCCGGTGCCAGACGGTCCGCATAGAGGGTGGTCAGCATGGAAATGCCCGCCTTGGACACGCAGTACTCTCCCCGGCTGATGCTGGATACCACGGAGGAGCAGCTCGAAACATTGACGATGGCGCCCTTGTTGTGCGTCCTTTCGCATTCCTCGTCAAAGTAATCCTGGGAGATCATCTGCCGGGCTGCTGCCTGGGTCATGAACATGTTTCCCTTTGTATTCGTGCCGGTGACGTAGTCATAGCTTTCTTCCGTCATTTCCAGGAGGTCCGCTCTTACTTTCGGAGCCACGCCGGCATTGTTTACAAGAACGTCGATCCTTCCAAAACGCTCGACAGCTTCCCTTACGATCCTCGGACCGGAGGCAATATCCGCCGCGTCGGCCTGCACATATAAAACCTCCGCGCCTGCTGCTTCTACTGCCCTTATCGCGTCAGCATATTTTTCCGCGGATCCGCGGGAGGTCATAACGATGTTGAATCCATCCTCCGCCAGCTGCTTTGCAACGGCAAGCCCGATGCCTCTGGTTGCGCCTGTTACGATCGCTGTTTTTTTCATATCTGTCCTTTCTGCTGTTTAAGGAAATGTTGATTGATCAGCGATTCCTTAAAGCCCCTGCCGCTTCCGATACTCTCTCCACTGGTTTTCGAAAAAGTCATCCGGCTTCGGGACCGGCCGCACCGGTCTCCACTGTGAGACGGCTCTGAAGGCATCTGCCGTGCTGTCCTCCTCGAGGTATGTCTCCTGCACCATGCCGCTGTATTTGCCCCCGTCCTCCCGGAAACGGAAGATCTCAGGGAGTCCTTCCTTTGGCAAAGCTCCTTCCGGATCCGTATAGAGACAAGAACCGCGGCTTCCCGCGCCGGAAACGATATAATCCCGCATTGCCGTCAGATAAACGAAGCGGGATAAAAGCATGTCATACAGCCTGAACCAGAGACTGCTTTCCTTCAGCGACGGCCTTGCCATCCGTTTTCCATAGTCCTGCAGGTACTCTCGGGTCTTTTTCAGCGCTTCCGAGATCCCGGCAGGATTCCGGATCATACCGCCGTCCCTGCTCATTTCCTCCGTAAGCTCTTTCCATACCTCCGCAGGTCTTTCGTTTCCCGACGCTTTATACGGCCGGGCGGCAAATGAAAGCGCGTCTTTTCGAAGGCGTTCCATCCATTCCTCATCAGCGGCACCCGGCTGCTTTCCGGGAAGATCGGGAGCTTTGCTCTTCCTTTGGATGCTCCGCATATGGATCTCCTCCGACGCCCGGATGGCACCTGCCTGTCCGGCATTCAACGCCGATCCTCCGGGGCGTGTGATGCCGTGGGAGCCGCAGACCTCCCCGACCGCAAACAGGCCGCGGATCCCGGTCTCCCAGTTCGCATCTGTCGAAAGACCGCCGTTATTATGCTGGGCACAGACCGCGATCTCCAAAGGCTCCTTTGCAAGGTCTACTCCGTGATCCATGTAAAAAGAGACCGCCGGAGCATTCATGTGCATCAGCCGCTCAATGGGCGTTCCGAACAGGGCGCCGGCTTTTTCAAGATAAGTGTGTGCTTCTTCGGAAAGGCTGTCAAAATCGATGGGCGCTTTTCCCGGATTATCACGAAAATCCAGCCATACCCTGCGGCCCTTTTGTTTCGTCTCCTGATAAACCAGAAGGTCGATCAGGGAGGAACCGCCCCGGCACTTTGCTGTGTCAAATGGCCACTGGTAGCCCTTCAGAAATACAAGGGAGAGCATCGTACCCTGATCATCAAAATATTCAGTCAGAAACTCCCTTTCATCCCCTCCGTCGGGATCGGTGGAGATAAAACGCGGAAGCACCTGCATATAGCTGCCGGACACGTTCCAGCGGGGGCGAAGGGATGCCATGCCGAACTGCCACTCCGTCAGGTTTTTCCCCTTCACGCCCGCCGCAAAGGCCATGCCGCTTGCCCCAAGCTGGGAAGCCGGATAGACAGAGTCCCTGTACATGCCTGCGGGGCCTCCTGTCGCCAGTATGACATTGTCCGCCCGGATCAGGAGGTAGGGATCTTTGGTGGCCTCGCAGTAATTGCCGCCGGCATCGGCGCTCTCCCCGCAGGAAACGATCAGGTTCAGGCAGAGCACGCCGCATATTCTGTTTTCAAATGTCAGCAGACGGATCGCCTGCGTGCGATCAAGAATGCGGACACCGGTCTCTCCGAGGGCTTTTTCAAGTGCCTCCGTCATCAGCCTGGAGGTGTAGGGTCCCGCACTGGTCGCGCGTCTGCCACGGTCATGATCCGTCCTGTAGCCCATGTATTCGCCGTATTCATTGCAGGGAAAGGGAACTCCCAGCTCAACAAGATTATAAAAGCCCCGCACGGAAAGCGCCGCCTCACAAAGGGCTGTATCTCCGTCTACGGCTCCTCCGGAAAACAGATCCTCCGCCATCATGTGAACGGAGTCACGGTCTTCTCCGGAGAGCGAAAGCTTATAGTAGGTCTGCTTATCCGACCCGGTGTTCCGGCTCGTGCCCGACTTCATGTTTTCCGTGACCAGGGCGGTGTTTTCCTCTCCGAGCTTCCACAGGCGAAGCGCTGCCGCAAGTCCTGCGGCTCCGCTTCCGATCACGACATTATCAACTCTGATCTCTCTCATGGTTCTTCTTTCTTTGTTTCGAGACTTTCGTCATTTGTCCAAAAAGCAGGTGCTCAAAGCTCAGGCTGCCTTGATATGCAGCACACTTCCGTCCTAACCTCTGAAATTTGCCGGAAGATCTGCCTTCTCCTTTAAAAACTCACGGTAATAGCCGCCGTATTCCGCGGCATTCCGGACAATGCAGCCCGTCGGCTTGTGCGCCCGGATCAGATCGCCGCAGCCCCCGCAGGTCACGCAGACACGCTGAGGATCAATGCGGCCGTTATGAATGATCTCATTGGCAAAGTCCGGATCCGCAAAGGAAAGCCTTCCAAAGAGCATGCCGTCGATGAGACCCTCCTCCACGGCACCGGCAGCAAAAAGGTCGGCATATTGTCTTAAGTAGCTCGGCGCGGAGCCGTAAACGGCCATGCCCGGCACTTCCCGCTTCACTTCTCCGATCCCGTTGATCATTCTCGCGATGCCGCAGAGCGGATGCTCCTTCGGCTCATATTTTCCGCGGTCAAAGGGCCGGGTCACATGGGTCGTTACGTAAGGATTTCCCATGGTAAGGTCTATGAGGTCAAGCCCGTATTTTTCATGCAGCTCCCGGACCAGTGTCTTCGCTTCGCTTAAGTCCGGCTGCGGTGCCGAATTGATCAGTTCCGCCGCTGTCTTGGGATCGGAGCAGTTTCGCGCGGCAGTGCTTTGTTCATCCTCTCTTGCACTTACACCAAAGCCGTAAGGCCAGGGCAGTCCGTCATAGATCCCGAGCCTGCAGGTCACGATAAAATCCTCATCCTCATAAGGCTTTGCGGCAAGAATGCCGTTCCGGAGGAGCCTCGTCCGGTTCTCGAGACTTCCTCCGTATAAACCCGGCCGTTCATAGGCGCTTAAGAGCTCCGCCAGAAGGTATCCGTGGCAGGCCTTGATGTCAACAGCATCAAAGCCCGCTTCCTTCGCAAGTGCTGCTGCCTCGCCGAACTTTTCTTCAAGTCCTTTTAAGTAGTCGTCGGAAACGATGCAGCTGTCATCCGCTTTGCGGAACTGCTCATTGACAGGATTTCTGTACGCAATGAGCGGCGCCGGACGGTTTTCCGGATTGGAATAACGTCCGGAATGATTGGCCTGCATGATCAGATACGGGGCATATCCGTTTTTCTTTATGCCCGCTTCCCTGATGGCAGCGCAGAAGCGTTTGTACTGATCGAGGTTTTCCCTGCTGATGAGAAGCTGCGTGCTGCCGGAGCGGCCCTCCGGAACTATGGAAATGGCTTCAAACCAGATGACAGCGCTTCCGCCCTCGGCCTCCCGCACATAACGGCGCAGAGTGAGTTCTGAGGGTGAGCCGTCAGGAAGGGCATCCGCCCCCTCCATGGGTGCGATCCCGAGGCGGTTTCTGAGGGTAATACCGCGAACCTTAAGAGCTTCCTTAAGCACGTCGGTTTCGGCGGCAAAGGGCAGGTGAACGCCGAGCCTGGCAGCGCATTCTTTCAGTTCTTCGAGCGTATGGTAGTGAAACTTTTCCATGATCGTCTCCTTGTTCTGCTGTCACAGGCCCGTTCTCCCTGTCATTTCTGCGGCATACAGTATAAATGCACGGAGCATAAGGAACCCGCTTTGGGCATGCCTTCGCGGATACGGTTTAGATTGTCGATAAAAATCCGTCTGATTTTGTGCAATCTGATAGCAGTGCCCTCTGTATTTCCTCAATCTATTATGCTATACTTACAAACAGAACACAATAGCAGCTTCGTTTTTTATTTCAGGAGGAAAATCATGGCTACCAAGGATAACTTTTTCCGTACCAGTGATGACGCGATTCTGTACTTTGAGGATCATTCCCCCGAAAAGGGCGATCCGATCGTGCTGGTTCCCGGATACTGCTGCACGACCCACTACTATGACAACAACATTCCGGAGCTTGCAAAAGAGCACCGGGTGATCACCTTTGACCCCAGAGGCCAGGGAGCTTCCTCCAAGGGCCTGCAGGGGCACACCGTGGCCCGAAACTGCCAGGATATCAAGGAACTCCTGGACTATCTTGATGTAAAGGATGCATGCATGCTCGGCTGGTCCATGGCAGGCCAGTTCGTCATCAAGTACTTTGACCTCTACGGAGCGCACCGCATCAAAGCCCTGGGCCTCATTGACTGCCCCTTGGGCGCTATGTATGACGAACCCTGGAATGCCCATGGCTTAAAGGGCTTCAACACGACCCATCTCACGGACCAGCTCAAGATGGTCTACAACGGCTGGGAGGGCTACTGCAATTTCTTCTGCCACATGATGTATGACGGAAACGACGACAGCAAGGTCGACTGGTCTACTGCCCAGATGACCCAGACGCCGCCGTGGATCGCATTTGCCATCTACTCCGACATGACCATGATGAACTGCTATGAGCTCCTGGAGAAGATCGATCTCCCGATGGTCTTCTTCGGCGCAGACGGCAAGGTCACTGCCAACGGCAGAGAGCTCGCGACGAAATGGTGGCCGGAGGGCGCTAAGAATTCACCCTATACGGAGAGCTACCCCTTTGACCATGGCGGACATGTCTTCTTCCAGGTCCACGCAGAGGAGTTCAATGAAAAGCTGCTGCACTTCATGGATTCTCTTAAAAAACTGTAAACACCCCGTAAGTGCAGGCTGAACATCCACCCGCTGCCGTGCCTTTTTGGCGCGGCAGTTTGTATTTTGTGTGAATTTTTTGGCAAGCTTAAAGGTTTTCGTAAATTTACCCCTACCAAACAAAGGCGGAAAGAGGTATAATATTGCGCGGGTTATTCCGCAACAGGTGAATAACAAATTTTTAGAAAGATAGGATGGTTTACAAATGGCTATTAAGGTAGGTATTAACGGTTTTGGCCGTATTGGCCGTGTTGCTATCAGAATTATGGCTGAGTACGGTGACAAGTTTGATCTGTGCGGTATCAACATCAGAAACGCTGATCTTGACTTCATGTGCTATTCCCTGAAGTATGACACTGCTTTCGGCAGATTCAAGGGTACTGTTGAGAAGTACGAGGACGGCCTCGTAATCAACGGCAAGAAGGTCAGAGTCTTCAGCGAGGATAAGGCTGAGAACATTCACTGGGATGAGTGCGGCGCTGAGTACATCATCGAGTCTACCGGTGTTTATCTGACTGCAGAGCTTTGCCAGCAGCACTTCAACCACGGCGCAAAGAAGGTCATCATCTCCGCTCCGGCGAAGGATGACACCCCGATGTTCGTTCTTGGTGTAAACTCCGATACTTACACCTCCGACATGAAGATCATCTCCAACGCATCCTGCACCACCAACTGCCTCGCTCCGATGGCAAAGGTCATCAACGACAACTTCGGCATCGAGTCCGGTCTGATGAGCACCATTCATGCTTCTACTTCCAAGCAGAAGGCAGTTGACGCTCGTGACAAGAAGGACTGGAGAATCGGCCGTTCCGTTTACGGCAACATCATTCCTTCCACCACCGGCGCTGCAAAGGCAGTCGGCAAGGTTATCCCGGATCTGAAGGGCAAGCTGACCGGTATGAGCTATCGTATCCCGGCATGCGACGGTTCCGTAGTTGACCTTACTGTCAACCTGAAGAACCCGACCACCTATGATGACATCGTAGCAGCTATGCAGAAGGCAGCTGACGGCGAGTTCAAGGGCATCATCGAGGTCTCCAAGGATCCGATCGTCTCCACCGATATGCTCGGCTATCCGGTTCCCAGCGTATTCGATGTCAAGGGCGGCATCATGCTGAACGAGAAGTTCGTAAAGCTCCTTGCATGGTACGACAATGAGTGGGGCTACACCAGCATGCTGATCCGTATGCTTATGCATATGGCTGAGGTCGATGCAGCCGGCTGATAAAGCAAATCATTCCTGTTACGGCAATATGAAATAACCAAAAAGGGCCGTCGCGTTTTCGCGGCGGCCCTTATTCTTTACGTCAAAGCGAAATCTAATCCTCTGTCGGCATCTCCTCAATATACCGCCGAACCTCGTCGAGATCGATGGTGATCTCTCCTCCGAAGATCTGCAGCGCATAGCTTCCCGCCAGGGGCTGCATGTTGCAGGTCATGTCATTTTCGATCTGATAGGAGATCAGCTGCTTTCTGTCCGGGTCGATCATCAGATACTCCCGCACACCTGCATTGATATACTTCTGTAACTTTAAGGACATATCCTTCTTCCTGGTAGAAGGGGAAAGGACCTCCAGTACAAAGTCGGGAGCTCCATAGATGACACGGCGCCGCAAAAGATCTCTCTTACACAAGACAACCACATCCGGCTCCACAACAGTTTTGTCATCCTGGTCCAGCTGTACGCCTATGGGAGACACAAATGGCAGGCAGGATCCCCCCTTCCCGCGGATCTGCCAGAGCAGGCTAGCATGGATATAGCCTACGGCCAGCTGATGCGCCAGTGTTGGTTCAGCCATATCATAGAACTGCCCGTCGATCAGCTCCTTATGTACATCGTCCGGAAGAGAAAACCAGTCATCGATGGTATACGTATCCTTTTTCCGCGGAGCGGTTCCATAGCTTGCAGGTGGTTCTCTCATAACAGTAGAGCCTCCGTTTGGAAGCTGCCGCAGTTCTTTATAGACAGCACTCTTCCCTTTCAGGACAGTCTCATCTCCCTTCAGCACTTCCTCAATGGCAGACATGGCGGAGGAGCGGGGATTCTTTGTGTCCCCGCTCAGGATCTTCGCAAGGGTGCTCTTCGGCACACCGGAATAAGCTGCCAGAGTTGCGATGCTGTACCCTCTCTCATCCTTGATCTTTCTCATTTCTTCAAT
>CAMNFX010000040.1 GCA_946537585.1 uncultured Lachnospiraceae bacterium | reverse complement strand
GTAGCCTTGTCCGGATATTTCAAGGGCATTATGAAGGTATCAATATGAGAGAATCCCGCAAAAAACGAGATGAACGCCTCGGACAGATCCTCGAAGCCCTGGACCGTGAATACGGTACGGATCTTCGCTGTGCTCTGACGCACGAGGATGCCTGGGAGCTGCTGGTGGCTACGATCCTGAGTGCCCAGTGCACGGATGCCAGGGTCAACATGGTTACTCCGGGGCTCTTTCAGAAGTATCCGACGCCGGCGGACTTTGCCGCGGCGGACTTAAAGGAGCTCGAACAGGACATCCATTCGACGGGGTTCTATCACAACAAGGCGAAAAACATCATTGCCTGCGCCAAACAGCTGATCGAGGAGCACGACGGTGTCGTGCCTTCCGACCTTGAAAGCCTGACAAAGCTTGCAGGTGTCGGCCGAAAGACGGCCAATGTGATCCGCGGAAATATCTATAATGAGCCGAGCATCGTCGTGGATACGCATGTAAAAAGGATCAGCAGGCTTCTGGGGCTTACGGATACGGATGATCCGACCAAGGCTGAATTTGAACTGATGGAGATCCTTCCAAAGGACCACTGGATCCTCTGGAATATCGATATTATTACACTGGGGCGGACGATCTGCATCGCCAACCGCCCGAAGTGCAAAGAATGCTTTCTCCGGGATTACTGCCCCTCGGCAGATAAGACCGATCAGAAAAAGAAGAAAAACTTGAAAACCGGGAAGGAGTGAAGTGAATGAGTCCGAATACCAGAAAGGTCATGGCAGCTGTGATCGCCCTGATCCTTGTGGTGGCGATGGTTCTGCCGATGGCACTGTCCGCCCTGCGTTGATGAATGGATATCGTTGTGACCGGCTATGCCGGACTGGACGGCAGCCGTAAAATATATCATCATATGGAATACCGCCGGAAGCTTCTGATGAAATATTCAGAATGCTTTTTTGGCGTATTGGAAAGCGGGTCCCGGGAAGCTTCCGGAGGCGGCTCCGAGGGGGACAGTCCTCTCGAACGGCGCTTTCAAAGAGAAAGAGACAAAGGACTTGCCGCGGCGGCCTCCATGGACGGAGGCGTGCTGGCAGCGCTCTGGCAGCTTCTGAAAGGGAGAAGGCTCGGAGGAACCTATGACCTTTCAAAGATCCCCGTTCTGCAGCAGACGATCGAGGTCTGTGAAATGTTCGAACTGAATCCGTACAGATTATACGCCCCCTCCTGCAGGGTATGGCTGGCGGAAGAGCCGGGTGAGATCCTGAGCGATGCTGCCGGTGCCGGCGTGCCCTTTGCTGTGATCGGTTACACGGCAGGGGGCGCTGCGATCCGGAGGACGGACACGGATGTGCCCTCCTCCCTGCGCCGTCCCGAAGGGGACGAGCTTTACAGACTGAGCGGATTTCGGGAGGATCAGAGCTTAAATTGCAGAAAGTGAGCAGACATCCTTAAGGAAACGCAAACAGACTTTTATTTCAGAAAGATTGAGGAATGAATACCATGACAGACAAGATCCTGACAATACTTGAAAAAAACGCACGCATCCGCACGGATGATCTTGCCAATATCCTCGGCGAGGATTCCGCTTTGGTCCGCCAGGAGGTGGAACGCCTGGAGGCGGAGAAGGTGATCTGCGGCTACCACACCCTGATCAACTGGGACAAGGTCGGACAGGAGAAGGCGGATGCCGTGATCGAAGTTAAGGTAGCGCCCCAGAGAGGCGTCGGTTTTGATCAGGTCGCAGAGCGGATCTGGCAGTATCCTGAGGTCAGCAGCATTTACCTGGTCAGCGGCAACTGTGATTTTATGGTCATGATCCAGGGAAAATCCATGCGTGAGATCGCAATGTTCGTTTCCGAGAAGCTTTCGACCATCGACGGGGTCTTAAGCACCACGACCCAGTTCATTCTGAAGAAGTACAAGCAGGAGGGATTTGTCGTGGATAATCCGCGCAAGGATGAGCGGGAGGCTATATCATGAGAGATCCCTTAAACAGCTTTATCGAGCAGATCCCGCCTTCCGGCATCCGAAAGTTCTTTGACCTGGTTGCCGAAATGGACGACCCGGAGGTCGTTTCCTTAGGCGTCGGCGAGCCGGACTTTGATACGCCCTGGCATATCCGTGAAGAGGGTATTTACGCGATCACAAAGGGCAAGACCTTCTACAGCGCAAATGCCGGTCTGATGGAGCTCCGCCGCGAGATCTCGAAGTATACCCTGAAGCATTACGGCGTGACCTATGATCCCGCTTCGGAGATCCTGGTGACCGTGGGAGGCTCTGAGGCGATTGATGCCACCTTCCGCGCCATGCTCGATCCGGGCGATGAGGTCATCATTCCCGAGCCCTGCTTTGTTTCCTATAAGCCCTGCGCCATATTTGCAGGGGCGAAGCCGGTGGTCATCGACCTGAAGGCGGAGAATGAGTTCAAGCTTCAGCCCGAAGAGCTCGAGGCTGCGATCACAGACAGAACCAAGATCGTTTTCATTTCCTATCCGAACAACCCGACCGGCGCGGTCATGACAAGAGAGGATCTCGAAAAAATCGCCGAAGTCGTGATCCGTCACGATCTTTTTGTGCTCTCGGATGAGATCTACGCCGCGCTCAACTATACCGGAGAAGAATATACCAGCATGGCGGCGATCCCCGGCATGCGCGACCGCACTGTCGTGGTGAACGGCTTCTCCAAGGCGTTTGCCATGACCGGCTGGCGCTTAGGCTATGCGACCGGCCCGGCCCGTGTCATCAAGCAGATGATGAAAGTCCACCAGTTTGCCATCATGTGTCCGCCGACCCTGTCCCAGTACGCCGCGATCGAGGCATTAAGAAACGGTGAGGAGGATGTGATCTACATGCGCAATGAGTACGATCAGCGCAGAAAGTTCCTCCTGAAGCGTTTTGAAGAAATGGGGATCGACTGCTTTGAGGCGAAGGGCGCCTTTTATCTCTTCCCCTGCATCAAAAAGTTCGGCATGAGTTCCAATGAATTCGCCGAGCGCATCTTAAATGAGCAGAAGCTGGCCGTCGTGCCCGGCAGCGCCTTCGGCGCGTCGGGTGAAGGATTCTTACGTATATCCTACGCCTATTCGCTGCGTGATCTGAAACGCGCCGTGGAGAGGATCGAGGCCTTTGTTTCAACACTGTAATAATGGAAAAAGCCATTGACGTAAAAAACGTCACAAAAATCTACCGCCTGTATGACCGGCCCGCTGACCGTCTGAAGGAATCCTTAAGCCTCACGAAAAAGAATTACCACAAGGATTTCTATGCGCTTAAGGACGTTTCTTTTGATGTGGAAAAGGGCCAGTCCGTGGGCATTATCGGCACCAACGGCTCCGGCAAGTCGACGATGCTCAAGATCATCACCGGCGTACTGACTCCGAGTGAAGGCGCCGTCAATGTCGAGGGCAAGATCTCCGCGCTTTTAGAGCTTGGTGCCGGCTTCAACATGGAATACACCGGCATCGAGAACATCTATATGAACGGGACCATGATGGGCTTTACCCGCGCAGAGATGGATGCAAAGCTCCCGGAGATCCTGGAGTTTGCCGATATCGGCGAGTTTGTGCATCAGCCGGTCAAATCCTATTCCTCTGGTATGTTCGTGCGCCTGGCGTTTGCTCTCGCGATCAACGTGGATCCGGAGATCCTGATCGTCGATGAAGCGCTCTCTGTCGGAGATATTTTTTTCCAGGCAAAGTGCTATCACCGGATGGATGAGCTCCGGAAGAAGGGCACGACGATCCTCATGGTCACGCACGACATGAGCTCCGTGCTCAAGTACTGCGATAAATGCATCCTTTTAAATAACGGTGAGAAGGTCGCCGAGGGCCGGCCCGGAGAAATGGTGGATCTTTATAAGAAGATCCTCGCCGGACAGTATGACCAGCTCGAAGCCATGATCGATGAGAGAGAAGCTGCGAACCGTGTGGAGAAAAAGCAGAACAGCGCCGCGGAGCACAGCGCGAACGCCCTCACGGCTGACGGCAAGGATCTGATGCGGGCCTCCATGACCATCAATCCGAATGTCAACGAGTATGGAAACGGCAAGGCGGAGATCTATGACTTCGGCATCCTCGACAAGGACTTAAGGCTGACCAACCTCGTCCTCAAGGGGGAAAGCTTTACCATCCGGGAAAAGATCCGGTTTCATGAGCGGATAGAGGCGCCGATCTTTACTTATACCATCCGTGATAAAAAGGGTACGGATCTTTCCGGAACCAATACCATGTTTGAAAACGCAGATGTCGGAAGTGTCGGCCCCGGAGACGAGTACGAGGTCGAGTTTACCCAGAACATGGATCTGCAGGGCGGCGAGTACCTGATCTCCATGAGCTGTACGGGATTCGAGCAGGGAGAGCATGTGGTCTATCACCGGCTCTATGACCTTCTGAATCTGACCGTGATATCAAATAAGAATACGGTGGGCGTCTATGACATGAATTCGAAAGTCAGGACCCGCCGGAATCCGCAGGAAGCATGAAGAACATCACCTACGATCTGATCGAAAAACTGGAATCCCTGCAGGATCACGAGGCTGCCGGAGAGGAGATCCTGTCCGGAACGGACGACAGCCTCTATTACTGTACCTTAAGCCCGGACAGAGTCAATGTCCTGGACAGCCTCCCCTGGCATAAGAGCATGCGCGTGCTTCAGCTTGGCGCCTGCGGCGGCGTTTTTTCAGAGCTTTCCGAAAGAACAGGCCGCTGGGATATCCTTGACTGTGCCGAAGAGGAGCTGGCGCTGGTCCGGCTGCGCTTTCCGAAGCTTTGCGCCAAAGAGGACGCAAAGCTTTGCCTTCTGAAGGAGGAAGAGACGGAGGAGGCGTCCTATGACGCTGTCGTGCTGTTTTTGTCCTCCCTCAATTCCTATGCGGCACAGTACGCGGAAAGAGGAGAGGATCTTCAGGCCATCGTAAAGAGGGCAGTCTCCTATGTAAAGCCCGGCGGGTCTTTTGTTTTTGCGGCGGATAACAAGAACGCGCTGAAGCTTGCCTCAGGCGAGCTTCCGGAGGAAGGGCTCCTCTATACGGAGGAAGCTTTTATCATGTCTGTGCGAAAGGAGCTTCCGTTTGCGGCATCGAAGCTGTATTTCCCGCTTCCTGACGCACTTTTTGCCGTCAACATTTTCAGTGAGGAGAGACTTCCGGGATCCGGAGACTTCAAGGGCATCTCGGAAAGCTTCCTTTCGGAACGGTACTGCTCAGGCAATGAGGAGACCCTCTACGAAAGAATAAGCGAGGCGGGCGTCTTCCCGCACTTTGCACCCTCCTATCTGCTGATCCTTCAGGGAAAGTGCGCTCCGGGAGAAAAGCAGGCGGCAGGCGCTGTTCTGCACAGTGATGACAAGGCGGTCCCAAAGGAAGAAAAGGCTTCAAGGATCCCGCAGTTTCCGGTCTACAGCCGGTTTAACCGCAGAAGAGCTGCCGGATACAGGCTGAAGACGGACATCTTCATGACTTCGGACGGGGAGAAGACCGTCCGGAAGACAGCGCTTTCAGAGGAAGCCAATGCCCATGTGGAAGGCTTTGGCGACCGATATGAGCTTTTAAAGGGCGGAGACGACAGGCTGTTTGTGCTGCCTTCTGAAAAGGGCGTTACCGAGGATGGGAGAGCCTTTGCAGGGTTCCCCTATGTGAAGGGAAAAGAACTCGGGACATGGCTGTCGGACCGGATCCGCCTCGGACAGGCGCCGGTTCAGGAGATGGAAGAAGCCCTTGGCATCCTCATGGGAGACACGGACTGTCCCTGCCATAATCTCGATGCCCTGTTTGAAAATGTAATGATCCGGGAGACATCCGGGGAACTGCAGTATGTGCTGCTGGACTATGAGTGGGTATTTCCGGAGGAACTTGACCGGCGTTTTGTGCGCTGGAGGATCTTAAGCTACTGGTATGAAGCACACCGGCAGGCACTGTATGCGTATGCGGACCGGCAGGCGTTTTTCTCATGCTTCGGCCTTCAGCCCGAGGAGCTTCCGGGCTTTGAGGAAAAGGAAGCTCATTTCCAGCAGCTTGTCAGAGGCGGTAATGCGGATCCTGCGGAGAAGTTCCGAAAGCCCCATAAGACGCCGGCCGATGTGAGAGCGCAGGAAGCGAGGCTGGAGGAATTTACCCAGTGGAATTTAAGGCTTCAGGACGAGATCGAAGAGCACAAGGCGGCGCTTTCCAAAGAGCGCGAGGTGGAACGCTTAAGCCAGAACCATATCCGCAACATTGAAAAGATCAATGCACAAAGAGAGGCAGAGATCGCGCAGCTTGGCGCGGAGGTGCAGTACCTTCGAAAGCATCAGAGCCTTCCAAGCCGCATCACGCACCGCATGATCACGGCGCTGGATGCCTGGGCTCCGGCGGAATCGAGAAAGCGCAAGATGATCCGGCTTGTGAAAAACACTGTCCTTCACCCCGTGCGCCAGTTCCGGCTCTTTACCACGAAGGCGGGCCGGGACTATATAGCCGGCGATTTTAATGTGGGAGGAGAGTTTGCAGAGGGCGGCATTCTGACACTGCCCGCAGCGGAGGCTCCGCTTGTTTCCATCGTGATCCCTGCATACAATCAGGTCGCCTATACCTACGCCTGCGTGCGCTCGATCCTCGCGAATACCGTTTTTGAGGAGACGCCCTATGAGGTGATCCTCGCGGACGATGTATCCACTGACGCCACGAAGGAGATCACCCGCTACATCCACGGAATGGTGATCAGCCGCAATTCATCCAACATGGGCTTTCTGAAAAACTGCAATCAGGCAGCGGCAAAGGCCCGCGGAAAGTACATTTTCTTTTTAAACAACGATACCAAGGTCCATCCCGGGTGGCTTAAGAGCCTTACCGATCTGATCGGCTCGGATCCTTCCATCGGCATGGTGGGCTCCAAACTGGTATACCCGGACGGACGGCTGCAGGAGGCAGGCGGCATCATCTGGTCGGATGCTTCCGGATGGAATTACGGACGTCTCGATGACCCTGACAAGCCGGAATATAACTATGTAAAGGATGTCGATTACATCTCAGGCGCCGCGATCATGATCTCCAAAGCGCTCTGGGAGGAGATCGGCGGTTTTGATGAGCGTTTTGCTCCGGCATACTGCGAGGACTCGGACCTCGCCTTTGAGGTGCGGCGTCACGGAAGACGCGTCGTTTACCAGCCGGCATCGAAAGTGACGCATTTCGAAGGCATTTCCAACGGGACCGATGTGACGGGCACCGGATTGAAGCGCTACCAGGTGGTAAACCAGCAGACCTTCCGCGAGAAATGGGCAGAAGAGCTGAAAAAGCAGTGTGTCAATACCGGAAATCCGGATCCCTTTACCGCGCGCGACCGCTCGCAGGAAAAGCCCTGCGTGGTCATCGTGGATCACTATGTGCCAACCTGGGACCGTGACGCAGGCTCGAAGACGACCTATCAGTATATCCGGATGTTCCTGAAGAAAGGCTTCAATGTCAAATTTGTCGGGGACAACTTCCTCCATGAGGAGCCGTATTCCGGGATCCTTCAGCAGATGGGCGTGGAGATCCTCTACGGGCCGGAATACCAGAACAATATCTATGAGTGGTTCAGGAAGAACAGCGGCAATATAGATTTCTGCTACCTGAACCGTCCGCACATCGCGGTTAAATATATCGATTTCCTGAAGGACAACACCGATATCCGCTGCATCTTCTACGGGCACGACCTGCATTACCTGAGGCTGCTCAGAGAGTATGAGCTCGAGGGAGAGATCCGTAAAAAGCGGGAATCCGATTACTGGAAGAGTGTGGAGTTCTCAGTCATGCAGAAGGCCGATATGGTCTACTATCCGTCGCAGACTGAGATCGACGCGATCCACCATTTTCATCCGGAGATCCCGGCGCGGGCGATCACAGCCTATGTGTGGGACAGCTTCCCGGAGAAGAAGACAAAAGAAGAAGAGTTTGAAAAACGGCATGACCTTCTGTTTGTGGGAGGCTTCAGGCATCCGCCGAACGCGGACGGCGTGAAGTGGTTTGCAAAGGACATCTGGCCGAGGATCCATGAGGCACTTCCCGGATGCCGTTTCCTGATCGCAGGTTCGGGAGCGGGTGAGGACATCACGGCTCTGTCGGACGGCAGCAGCGGGATCGAGGTACTGGGCTTCGTTTCCGATGAACGCCTGAAGGAGCTTTATGAGGAGAGCCGGCTCGTTGTGGTGCCGCTTCGCTATGGGGCGGGCGTCAAGGGCAAGGTCGTGGAGGCTGTCTATAACGGATGCGTGATCGTGACGACCTCGGTCGGTGCGGAAGGCATTCCGGATGCTGAGACTGTCATGGCCGTAACGGATGATGATCCGGAGAAGCTTTATCAGAATGAGGACGCAATCGCGGCCCGCTTTGCCGATGAGGTCATCCGCCTTTATAACGATCCTGCCGCATGTGCTGCGATCGGCGCGGCGTGCGGAGAGTTTATCCAAAAGCACTACAGCATCGATGCTGCCTGGGAGGAGATCGCTTCCGACTGGGTCCCTGCGAAACCCCGGTCCTAAGGCTGAAATGGTTTAAGAATCCGCCGGAGGAGACTGATTGGACGAAAAGGAACTGATCCGGGCGAGACTTACAGAGCTTGACCGCCTGGCATATGAACGCAATATCCTGAAAACGAGCGGCTTTTTAAGCTATGCCGAGCAGCAGGCCTATCATCAGCTGCAAAAGGCGGGAAGCTTTCTGACCCCGACGCACTTTCTTGGCGGAGGGTATGAGGAAAGTGAGAGGGCAGCAGCCTTCTTTCTGCCCGATTACATGGATAAGGCTGAGGCTGAAGGCGCAAAGATCGCCGTGCTTAAGGCTGAGGTACCGGGTGAAAAATACGCCGAGGAGCTGACACACCGTGACTATCTCGGAGCCCTCATGAATCTCGGGATCGAACGGGAATGCCTCGGAGACATCCTGGTGGATGAAGGCGGGGCGTACATTTTCTGTACGCAGGAGATGTCCGGATACATCACCGATAACCTGCTGAGAGTAAAGCATACCTCGGTTCGCTGCAGGATCACCCCGGCGGCGGAGCTGAAGCTTTCGCCCCGGCTCGAGGAAAAAAAGGTCAATGTCGCATCCGAGCGGATCGATGTCGTGATCGCTGCAGTTTATAAGCTGTCGAGACAGAAAGCGTCGCAGCTGGTGGATGCGGAGCAGGTATATATCAACGGCATTACCGTAAGCTCTGCCGGAAAGCAGATGAAGGAAGGCGACCGGGTCTCTGTCAGAGGCTTCGGAAAGTTCATCTATGACGGCATTGACGGAAGCAGCCGCAAGGGCAGGCTGTATGTAAGGATACAGAGATATATATGAATAAGCTCTTGAAAAATGGACGAAAAAAGAAAGCTCGCTTTCTTTTTTCTGGACATTTGACAAGG
>CAMNFX010000039.1 GCA_946537585.1 uncultured Lachnospiraceae bacterium | reverse complement strand
CGACGTCCGTAGAAGGGGATTTTGTACGCATTCATATTATCTAATGCGACTGCTCCGTATATTAGCAATGTTTAATGGTTCTCGATGATCTTATCTACGATTCCGTACTCAAGAGCTTCCTGAGCGGTCATCCACTTATCCCGTTCCGTATCGGCTGCGATCTGTTCGACAGGACGTCCGGTATTGGCAGCAAGGATCTCGTTCATACGCTGCTTTGTCCTGAGGATCCACTCGGCAGTGATCTGAATCTCGGTGGCCTGTCCATGCGCGCCTCCGGAGGGCTGATGGATCATGACTTCAGAATTCGGAAGTGCGTATCGCTTTCCCTTTGCGCCGCCGGCAAGCAGAAATGCCCCCATGCTGGCAGCCATACCGACACATATGGTGGATACATCGCAGCGGATATAGCGCATCGTATCGTAGATCGCCATGCCTGCCGTGATCACGCCGCCGGGGCTGTTGATATAGAGGTGAATATCCTTTCCCGGATCTTCGGACTCAAGGAAAAGAAGCTGTGCCACAACCAGTGCGGCGCTTGTTTCGTTGACTTCCTCGCCCAGGAAAATGATCCTGTCCTTCAGCAGCCGGGAGTAGATATCATAGGAACGCTCCCCGCGGGAAGTCTGTTCAATAACATAGGGAATGGTATAGGGCATGATTACTCCTCTGTCTTTTCCTCAGACTCTGCTGCGGCCTTGGAGGATTTCTTTGCAGGCTCCGTAAGCTCAGCCTCGGCAACCATCAGATCGATCGCTTCCTGGCAGGCAAGATCTCTGCGCATGTCCTCAAGAGCGCTTCCGAGGCTCTTCTTGACATCATCGGCAGTCATCTTATAGCTCTGGGCCATCTGCTCCACACGCTCGTCAAGCGCTTCGTCGGAAACAGTAATATTTTCCTGCTTTACGATCTCCTCGAGAACAAGACGGGTCTTGGTATTGCGCTCCGCATCTTCACGCATGCCGTCTCTGAACTGCTCCATGGTCTGTCCGAGGTATCCGAGATACTGATCCAGCTTCAGGCCGGACTGCTGAAGACGCAGCGCCATATCCTGAACCATATTGTCGATCGTGGTCTCGATCATAGCAGCCGGAATGTCGACCTTCGCGTTGTCTACGGCCGCCTTGAGGATATTGTCCTCATTGGTCTGTGCGGCAGCCTTCTCCTTGCGGGACTTGAGATCCGCCTTCAGGGAAGCCTTGTATTCCTTCAGCGTGTCAAACTCGGAAACATCCTGCGCAAAGTCATCATCAAGCTCCGGAAGCTCCTTGTACTTGATCTCGTTGACCTTGACCTTGAATACAGCTGCCTTGCCCGCGAGCTCCTTCGCCTGGTAGTTCTCCGGGAAGGTCACGTTGACATCAAGCTCATCACCGGCCTTGTGTCCGATCAGCTGGTCCTCAAAGCCCGGGATAAAGGAACCGGAACCGATGGTCAGCGGATAGTTCTCGCCCTTGCCGCCTTCGAAGGCAACTCCGTCACAGAATCCCTCGAAATTAATATAGGCAATATCATCCTTGCGGATCTTGAATTCCGGATCATCTACGGAAACAAGACGGGAATTCAGCTGCTGCACGCGCTTTAATTCCTCGTTTACTTCCTTTGCGGAAACGGAAGCGTCAGCCTTCTCAACGCTGATGCCCTTATACTGGCCGAGTTCAACAGGAGGCTTGGTGGCAACGGTAGCGGTATAAACAACAGCCTCTCCGCGCTTGATCTCATCGATGCTGATCTCCGGACGGCTCACGATCTCGAGTCCGGACTCCTTCATAGCCTGCGGATAAGTGGTGTCAAGGATCTCATTGATCGCATCCTCATAGAACATGCCCGCGCCGTACATCTTCTCGATCATGGCCTGCGGAGCCTTGCCCTTGCGGAATCCGGGAACATTGATACGGTTTCTGTTCTTCTTGTAAGCGGAAGTCAGAGCCTTTTCAAAATCCTCAGCGGAAACCTCAACGATGATCTTTGCTGTGTTCTTCTCCTGCGTTTCAACTTTTACATTCATTACGGTTCGTCTCCTGTATAGTATTTCAATTCATTATATCTGTTGGATACTTATAGAATGAGTCAGCTTGTTATTTTAACATAAAGCATCCGGCTTTGCAAGGGATAAAGATGCATTGGACCAGCCTTTTTCAAAGGTGAGTTCACGGCCGAACCAGTCAGGCGGAATGTAGCTGAATGCCCTTTCTTCTGAAGGGAATTCAACCTCCGCATAGATGAGCCCTTCATAATCGCCGCTGAAAATATCAAGCTCGATCACGAGTGAAGGATCATCGGCATCAGGAATGCGATATCTTTCTTTTCGGAGAATGAAGCCGTCGCATTTTGGAAGGAGCTTTAGATATGCCTCTTCGCCAAGCGGAAGGTTGTGTTCGATCCGGTTCACCTTCCCCCTGCCCTTAAATGTAAGCCAGAATTCATCCTTATCCTTTCTGATCCGGATCACAGGATCGGTACAGATATACCCCTGTGTGATGGAACTGTGTGAATACTCCCCGTTCGAGATTCCGGAAAGGATCCTCTCCGGGATCTTTTCGATCAGCCATTTTCTCTCTATTTCGAAGCCCATCCGGGACCCTCCTTTGTTAGCAATGGCAGCTGTTCAGCACCAGGTCTCTGAATGCGATGGGTGCTGAACTGTTATAAATGATGAAGGCTGCCGCTTACGCGGCAGCCTGTAAAAGCATTCAATAATTTATGAAGGAATTACTCCTCGGACGGAGCCTCAGCCTCTTCAGCTTCATCCTCGACAGCGTCGATATAAGCATCGGCAACTTCGAGATCCTCTTCCTTCTCCTTCTCCTTGCGGGCCTTCTCGTTCAGAAGCGCCTTAATGGAAAGGGAGATCTTCTTTGCCTCTGCATCCAGATCAGTAACCTTTGCCTTGATGACATCGCCGACCTTCAGAACATCTGAGGGCTTCTCAACGCGCTCATTGGAGATCTGGGAAACATGAAGCAGTGCGTCGATACCCTGCTCAAGGTTGATGAAAGCGCCGAAGTCAGCAAGTCTTGCGACCTTGCCTTCGACCACGTTGCCGGGAGCATACTTGGTAAGAGCAAGGACCCACGGATTCTCATCCGGGAACTTGCGGGTAAGAGCGATCTTGCCTTCCTCGCTGATGCTCTTGATCATGACACGGATCTCATCGCCGGAATGGAAAGCCTTCTTCGGGCTCTCGGTTCTGCCCCAGCCCATCTCAGAGATATGAAGAAGTCCGTCTGCACCGCCAAGATCTACGAATGCGCCGAAATCAGTCACATTCTTTACGGTACCGTCAATAACATCGCCCTCATGAATGCTCTCAAGCAGAGCCTTTCTTGCTGCTGCCTTGCGCTCCACGATCAGCTGCTTGCGGTCGCCGATGATCCTGTGCTTCTGCGGATTGAACTCGGTAATAACAAACTCAATGTCCTGACCGACATACTTGGTAAGATCTCTCTCAAACGTATCAGAAACGAGGCTTGCAGGAACAAATACTCTGACGCCGTCGAAGATGACTGACAGACCGCCGTTCACAGCCTTGTCGACCTTACCTGTCAGTACTTCTTTGTTGTCAAATGCTTCCTGTACCTTCTGATTGTTCTTCTCGGTGAGGATATCTCTGTGGCTGAGCACAACAAGACCTTCACCGTCATTGATCTTTCTGACCTTGGCTTCCAGCTCATCACCGACCTTTACGACAGTGGTAAGATCCAGGGTGGAATCAGCGGAATAGTCTGCTCTGTTGACAATGCCGTCGGACTTGTAGCCGATATTGAGCAGAATGCTCTCAGGCTTAACGTCGATTACTTTGCCTGTAACTACCTCTCCTGTACGTATTGTTTTGAAAGACTCATTAAGCATATCTTCAAAACTCATCTCTGACATATTTTAGAACCTCCTGAATAATGGTTTTTGGGGTCGATGCCCCTGCAGTAATACCAAAGCAACGCACAGATTGATCAATAGTTTCATTCAAATCATCTAATGACTCTATAAAATACGTCGCACTACACTCCTTCGAACAGATGTCGTACAACTTGGCTGTGTTAGATGAATGTTTACCGCCTATAACAATCATGGCATCACATTCACGGCTTAGAGCAAGCGCTTCTTTCTGCCTGAGTTGTGTAGCATTGCAAATAGTATTCACAACAGTAACATAATATAACTTTTTTTTGAAAATATCAACAATATCTTTGAATTTTTCTGTATTAAAAGTTGTTTGAGATACAAGACAGAAACGGCAGCCTTCTTCGGATGCATTTCGGACAGCCGGATCGTCTGCGAGAGCGTATGCTTCATCCGTATTTTCAACCACAAAGGCGTCCCCTCCGATCTGTCCGAGGATCCCCTGCACTTCCGGATGCGCTTTGGTTCCGGTAATAATGATCCGCTCTCCGGCCGCGTAATGCTCCTTTACGATATCATGGATCTTTTTTACGAACGGACAGGTAGCATCGACGATACGGATATCCCCGGCAGAGGACAGAATGTCCATGACCTCCTGTCCTACTCCGTGCGCACGGATGATAACCGCTGTGTTATTCAGCTCTCCGGCATGGATGCGGGCCTTAAGATCCTCGAGATCACTGATCACGCCTACACCCTGCTTCCTGAGATCCTCCACGACCATATCATTGTGGACGATCGGCCCGTAGGTATAGATCCTCTGCCCGCTTCGGATCTCTTCATATACTGTATTGACCGCGCGTTCTACTCCATAGCAGAAGCCGGCCGTTTTTGCAAGCTTTACTTCCATAAAACAGATCCGTTTCCAGAAATCATGAATTGATTTTATTCTGAAGCGCCCGAAGGATCGCCGCCTCCACCTCTTCGATCGAAATATCGGAGGTGTCTATGATCACGGCATCGTCAGCCGCCTTCAGAGGCGCGATCTCACGATGGGAATCCCTGTAATCGCGTTCCTCGATATCCTTCGTGATCGATTCAAGCGTAGCGCCGTCCAGCTGTCCCAGCTCAAGAAGCTGCTTATATCTGCGCTCTGCCCGTACTTTTGGACGTGCGGTAAGAAAGATCTTCAGCGTGGCATTGGGAAGGACGACGGTTCCGATATCACGCCCGTCCATGACCGTATCGGCCGAGGCAGCCAGCTCACGCTGCATTTCGAGAAGGCGGGAACGCACAGTCCTAAACTGGGAAATAACGGAAGCGGCGCGGGATACAGCTTCCGTACGGAGCTTCGAAGTAACGTCTTCTCCATTTACGATCATGTGCTGTGTCCGGTCTTCGTATCTGATATCAAGATGAACATCCTTAAGGCTCCGTCCGATCGCTTCCTCATCTTCGGCTTTGATCCCCCTGCCGAGAAAGTATACGCTTAAGGCGCGGAACATGGCACCTGTATCGATATACAGATACCCCTTCTCCCTGGCGATTTTTTTTGCGATCGAGGTTTTTCCGACGCCGGAAGGTCCGTCGATCGCGATGCTGATATACTTTTCTGACATATCTGCCTCCTGTTATACTAAAGGATGCTGCTGCCCGCCGCATGGCCTGTACTCCAGGCGATCTGCAGGTTAAATCCGCCCGTAAAGGCGTCCACATCCAGTACTTCACCGGCAAAATACAGGCCGGGGCATTGCTTTGCTTCCATTGTTTTAGGGTCGACGTCCTTTACGCTGACGCCTCCCTGGGTGATCACCGCTTCCATATACCCGCGTGTGCCGTCAACCGTAAAGACCAGATCCTTGATGACACAAGCAAGCCTTATGCGCTCCTGCTTTTGAAGATCACGCACTCTCTTTGCGGGATCTATCCCGGCCCGCTCGAGCACCAGAGGTCTCAGCGCGGCGATCAGCAGCTTATCCAGCGCATTTTCTATCTGCATGTTCTGACGGACTTCGAGATCGCGGAGGATGCGATCGTTGAGCATCTCCGGTGTCAGACCGGGTTTAAGATCGATGGAAAGGCGGTACCTTCTGCCTTCCGACAGTCCTTTCGTGATCAGCGAAGACGCTTTCAGGATCAGCGGTCCGCTCAGTCCGAAGTGAGTAAACAGAAGCTCGCCGGGTTCGCTCTCATATACTGCCTTCTTTTTGACGGATCCGTCCGCCCCGGTCTCATGGATCTTTACGGATACGGCTTTCAGACTCACCCCCTGAAGCGCTGCCGCATCCGTTTCCTGAATGGAAAGCGGAACAAGCGCGGGAGAACAGGGATTCACCCTGAGCCCGAACTCTGAAGCGAAACGATAGCCGTCTCCTGTTGATCCGGTAGAGGGATAGCTCAGGCCGCCGGTGCAGACAATAACAGCATCCGCTAAGAGAATACGGTTTTTTGCTGTATGCACCCGGAATCTTCCGCTGCTTAAGTCCTTTGTGATCTCTTTTACTTCCGTCTTAAGCATGACCCGGACACCGGCCTTATCCATCCTTTTTTCCAGCGCCTTTGTGACGTCGGAAGCATGGTCGGAAAGCGGAAAGGCGCGGTTCCCGCGTTCTGTTTTTGTCCGGCAGCCGGAGTCTTCCAGAAAAGCGATCATATCCTGCGGGCCGAACTCTCTTCCCGAAGAATACATAAAGCGCGGGTTGCTTACGATATTCCCGATAAAATCAGGAAAATCACAGGCATTGGTGAAATTGCATCTTCCCTTGCCTGTGATATAGATCTTTTTTCCCAGTTTTTCGTTCTTTTCAAGCAGGCAGACGCGATGGCCGTTTGATGCGGCGGCATATGCCGCCATCATCCCGGCAGCTCCTCCGCCGATCACGATAACTTCTGACATAAGATGAATCAGCTTTCCAGCCGAAGCTGCCGTTGTTATGGCAATCAAGGCCACGGCAGCTCACGGCATGTTAAACAGTTTATGACAGGCAGATAGGCGCGTGATCGCTGTTCCCGTACCCATCCGGATTCCTGGTCTGCCAGCGATAGGAGTCGCGGCACATCTCTTCGATCCCGAGCTCAGCCTTCCACCCCATTTCCTTAAAGGCTTTTGAAGGATCGCAGTAACAGCATGCGATATCTCCGGGACGTCTCGGATCGAACACTTTTTTCAGCTGCTTTCCGCACGCTTTCTCATACGCCGCAATGACTTCCAGAACGGAATAACCGTGTCCGGTGCCGAGGTTGTAAATATGAAGCCCGGGATCCTTCTCAAGCTTTCGGAGCGCGCACACATGACCCTTTGCGAGGTCCACGACATGAATATAGTCGCGTACGCCGGTCCCGTCGGGCGTTGGATAGTCGTTGCCGAAAACGTGGATCATTTCCCGCTTTCCGATCGCTACCTGTGCTATATAAGGAACCAGGTTGTTGGGGATGCCGTTCGGGTCCTCTCCGATCAGGCCTGACGGGTGAGCGCCGATCGGATTGAAATACCGGAGCAGAACAACACTGAAGCTTTCATCCGCGTGATGAATATCGCTTAAGATCTGTTCGATCATCCCTTTTGTCTGTCCATAAGGGTTGGTGATCTCTCCCTTCGGGCAGCTCTCCGTAATGGGGATCTCAGCGGGATCCCCGTAAACGGTCGCGGATGAGGAAAAGATAATATTACTGCATCCGTGCCGCCGCATGACATCGCATACGAGCAAAAGGCTTCCCAGGTTGTTGTAATAGTATTCGAGCGGCCTGGCGACTGACTCACCGACTGCCTTATAGCCGGCGCACATGATCACGGCATCCGGATGTTCAAGCTCAAATATCTCACTGATCCTGTCAGCATTCAGAAAGTCCGCACGGTAAAAGGGAACCTTTTTTCCGGTGATCTCTTCCACCCGGCGGATCGCCAGTTCGGACGAATTATAGAGATTATCGATCACAAAAGGCTCATAGCCTTCATTGATCAGTTCAACACAGATATGGGAGCCGATATAACCGGCACCGCCCGCAACCAATACCTTTTTCATGATCTTGCTCACTGATTTACGGAAAAACCGCTGACCATACTGATGATGCTTACTGCCTTATCCATGCAGGAAGTATCAAGTGTTTCGACATTGCCGCTGTCAACCGCCGCTGCGTATTCGGGATCGATCGGGAGCTTTGCGAGAACAGACAGATTGTAAGAGGCCGCAACCTCATCAATATGGCTCTCGCCGAAGATGTTGATACGGCGTCCGCAGTCGGGACATTTTACATAGGACATGTTCTCAACAACGCCGAGAACAGGCACGTTCATCTTGCGGGCCATATTGACAGCCTTGCCGACGATCATGGAAACCAGTTCCTGCGGGCTCGTCACCATGATGATGCCCTCCACGGGAAGCGACTGGAACACAGTCAGCGGAACGTCGCCGGTTCCGGGCGGCATATCAACAAACATATAGTCGATGTCTTCCCAGAGGGCGTCGCTGTAAAACTGCTTGATGGCGGACGCAATGAGAGATCCGCGCCATAAAACGGGATCATCATCATGCTGCAGGAGCAGGTTGGAGGAAAGAACATGCACTCCTCCGCGGCTGACCGGAGGGATCAGCTGCTGCTTTTCATTGACAGCAAGATCATCCTTGTTGATGTCAAAAGCCTTCGGAATGGAGGGCCCGGTAATATCGGCATCAAGGATGGCGACCCGGTGTCCTTTTCTCGAAAACGCTGAAGCAAGGAGGCTGGTCACCAGGGACTTGCCGACTCCGCCTTTTCCGCTCATAACGGCATAAACATGCTTTACGACCGAGCCTTCGCCGAGGTGTGCGGCGAACTGATTCTCAGCTTTTCTGTCTCCACAGTTAGCGCTGCAGGTGCTGCAGGCGCTTGGAGCACAATCCTGACTCATGTTGAAGTTCCTCCTGAAAAATAATTAAGCAGCCCGGAAAACGAGCTGGATGTATGTAGGCCGAAGCAGTAAAATCCCGCTCCGGCAGTTGACTTGAAACGCAGAAAACGATCCTCCCGCGAAAGATGGAAAATTAAGTGCCTGTGTCCGGATTCACATTGATCCGGCACGCAAGGCAGCTTCTCTCGCCTGCTTTGAAAACCGGCAGCCGCAGTAATCCTGACGGTAGAGGCCGTATTCGCGGGAAAGCTCGATGCTTCTTTTATATCCGTTTTTCTTTTTAAAGTCCGTAAGAAGCGCACGGACCTGATACTGTACCGCCAGCTGCGAAGCGATCTCATTGAGAGCCTCCGCATCCTTTAAGGGGCTTAGGGTAAGCGTTGTGGCAAAATAATCAAACGGACGGCTGTCAGCGGATGGATCCTGAACTGCCCTGTGATTATAATCTTGCATAAACGCCGCTGTTTTACGGAGACGCAGCTCATAGCAGAGCCTGCAGCGGGGGCCTCTTTCAGGATCGGATTCATGTCCGGAAGCGATCTTCTCAAAGCTCTCCGGATCATAATCCTCGATAATCAGACCGATCTTTGACGGAAGCGGCGTTCCATCAGCGGCTGCCCCGCCGGACCTTTGCTCTTCCGCCCTTTGATTCAGTTCTCCGATCAGCCGCTTAAGCTCACTTGCGCGCTTATCGTACTCCTCCCGGCTGTTCATGTT
>CAMNFX010000038.1 GCA_946537585.1 uncultured Lachnospiraceae bacterium | reverse complement strand
ATGGAAATGTATATCAGGTAACCGTAGAGGAGAACACAGCGCAGAACATGGCAGCAGCACCGGCACCGGCGTCTGCACCTGTACCTGCAGCGGCACCGGCACCGGCGTCTGCACCGGCAACTGCTGCACAGCAGGCTGCCGGAAGCATCCGGGTGGAAGCTCCCATGATGGGCAAGATCCTGGATATCCGTGTGGCAGTGGGACAGGCCGTAAAGCGCGGTGACTGCCTCTTCGTCCTGGAAGCGATGAAAATGGAAAATGAGATCGTATCCCCTGAGGACGGAACCGTCGCTTCCATCAATGCCAACAAGGGAGATACCGTGGAAAGCGGCACTGTGCTTGCAACGCTTAGCTGATATAAGGAGAGATCCATGAATCTGACTGAGACATTATCCAATCTGGTTCAGCAGACGGCCTTCTTCAACCTCACCTGGGGCAACTATTGTATGATCCTTGTGGCCTTTGTTTTTCTGTATCTGGCCATCCGGAAGGGCTTTGAACCGCTGCTGCTTGTGCCGATCTCCTTCGGCATGCTGCTGGTCAATATCTATCCGGATATCATGAACATGCCCGGAGCAGGCGGCGGAGAGGGAGGACTGCTGGCATATTTCTATAAGCTGGATGAGTGGGCGATCCTTCCGTCCCTGATCTTTATGGGTGTGGGAGCCCAGACGGACTTTGCTCCGCTGATCGCAAATCCGATCTCATTCCTGCTCGGAGCGGCTGCGCAGTTCGGCATATATGCCGCGTACTTTGTCGCCATTCTGCTGGGATTTACCGGGAAGCAGGCTGCCGCGATCTCCATCATCGGAGGAGCGGACGGCCCGACCTCCATCTTTCTCGCAAACAAGCTTCAGCAGACCGAGATCCTCGGACCGATCGCTGTTGCCGCATATTCCTATATGGCTCTGGTTCCGATCATTCAGCCGCCGATCATGAAAGCGCTTACGACGGAAGAGGAGCGGAAGATCAAGATGGGGTCTCTCCGTCCTGTCTCAAAGCTGGAGAGGATCCTGTTCCCGATCGTGGTCACGACCGTCGTCTGCCTGCTGCTTCCCTCGACTGCGCCGCTTGTCGGCATGCTGATGCTCGGCAACCTGTTCAAGGAAAGCGGAGTCGTCAGGCAGCTGACCGAAACGGCGTCCAACGCGATGATGTTCATCGTCGTCATCCTGCTTGGAACCTCTGTAGGAGCAACGACCTCCGCGGAACGCTTCCTGAATCTCGCAACGATCAAGATCGTCATCCTCGGTCTGATCGCGTTTGCCTTCGGAACTGCCGCAGGCGTACTGCTCGGCAAGCTGATGTGCAAGCTGACGCACGGGAAGATCAATCCCCTGATCGGATCGGCCGGCGTATCCGCTGTCCCGATGGCTGCGCGTGTTTCCCAGAGAGTCGGCGCCGAGGCGGATCCGACCAACTTCCTGCTGATGCATGCCATGGGACCGAACGTCGCAGGCGTCATCGGAACGGCTGTTGCGGCAGGTACATTCATGGCAGTATTCGGAGTTCGTTGAACAGCATTTTGAACAGATTGAATCGCAGTAATGTCTTCACTAATCAAGCGTCACCCGCATATCATAACGATTGCATATTGACATGAAAGGACCTCTCATGGCTGCAAAAGAGAAAAGACCCGTAAAAATCGTTGAAACCGTCCTGCGCGACGCGCATCAGTCCCTGATCGCGACCCGCATGCCGACGGAGAAGATGCTGCCCATCGTAGACAAGATGGATCAGATCGGCTACTATGCCGTGGAGTGCTGGGGCGGCGCCACCTTTGACGCCTGTCTGCGCTTTCTGAAGGAGGATCCCTGGGACCGCCTTCGGAAACTTCGTGAAGGCTTTAAGAACACAAAGCTGCAGATGCTTTTCCGCGGTCAGAACATCCTCGGATATAACCATTACGCCGACGACGTTGTCGAGTACTTCGTCCAGAAGTCCATCGCGAACGGCATTGACATCATCCGCATCTTTGACTGCCTGAACGATGTCCGCAATCTGCGTACTGCCGTCAATGCGTCCAGAAAAGAGGGCGGGCATGTTCAGATCGCGTTCAGCTATACGCTGGGCGATGCCTATACACTCGATTACTGGGCCGATCTTGCGAAAAGAGTAGAGGATATGGGCGCGGATTCCATCTGTGTCAAGGATATGGCAGGCCTGCTGCTTCCGTATACGGCGGAGGAACTGGTCCGCACCTTAAAGGAGAACACCAGCCTTCCGATCGATATACATACTCACTATACCTCCGGCATGGCCGCCATGACCCTCATGAAGGCCGTCGAAGCGGGAGCGGATATCATCGATACCGCATGCACTCCGTTTTCGATGGGAACCTCCCAGCCCTCCTCCGAGGTCATGGTAAAGGCCTTTGAGGGAACGCCGTATGATACCGGACTGGATGTGGAGAAGATGATCGAGATCGTAAACTACTTCCAGCCGTACCGTCAGGAATGCCTGGACAGCGGGCTCTTAAGCACCAAGGTCCTCGGTGTCAATGTCAATACTCTTAAATATCAGGTGCCCGGGGGCATGCTTTCCAATCTCGTAAGCCAGCTGCACCAGGCCGGCAAGGATGACAAGTTCCAGGATGTGCTCGAGGAGATCCCGAGAGTGCGTGATGATTTCGGCCAGCCGCCGCTGGTCACGCCGTCCTCCCAGATCGTCGGCACGCAGGCAGTGATGAATGTCCTTACGGGTGAACGCTATAAGATGATCCCGAAGGAATCCCACAAGCTTGCAAAGGGCGAGTTCGGCCAGACTGTCCGACCGATGAATCAGGAGATCCGGGACAAGATCCTCGCGGGGGATGAACCGATCACCTGCCGTCCCGCCGATCTGATCGAACCGCAGCTTCCCGCTTATGAGGCAGAGATCGCAAAGTGGAAGAGGCAGGATGAGGATACGCTTTCCTATGCGCTTTTCCCGAATGTCGCAAAGGAATATTTCGAGTACAGAGATACGCAGGATACCGGCATCGATCCGAAAAAGTTCAGGGACGGTGCTTATCCGGTGTGATGAAATGACTGGATGCAGCGGGCTTTCCGCTGCATCTTTTTTGGATTCTTTCGGGAATCTTACGATAAAATTAGAGTTCACTTAACTGTATAGACAAACGATTTTTACTCATCTACAATAGCGAAAAGAGCATTAATTCGACTACCCTGGAAAGATTGCTCTGTATCTCAAGGGGCAAAACAGGATCTTAAAAGAGATGAGAAAACGATTTGTCAAAAAGATCATGACGGTGGTTCTGGCCGCATCGGTAGCGCTTCAGGGCGCTGTATTTCCCGCGTCCTTCGACCTTCCGTCCATGACGCTTACGTCGTATGCGGATTCCGGTTTTGTGAATACCGACCGTCTGAATGTGCGTTCCGGACCCGGCACCTCCTATGACAAGGTGGCGACCATCGGCGCCGGTACACAGGTCAGTATTTTAGGTGAAACGACCGGAACCGACGGTAATACGTGGTATAATATTTCCTATGGAAGCGGCAGCGGCTACGCACGCCATGACTTTATCAGCCGCAACGTGACCTACGCTGCAAATGACGGCAATTTTGAGGACTGGATGAACCGGCAGGGTTTCCCCGAAAGCTATAAGAACGGCCTGAGGGGGCTGCATCAGCAGTATCCGAACTGGGTGTTTACCGCCTTTCAGACCGGTCTTGACTGGAACACCGTGATCGCGGAGGAGTCCAGGATCGGCCGCAATCTGGTCGATAAGAACTCGATTTCTTCCTGGAAGTCGATCGCGGACGGCGCCTTTGACTGGGCGGGAAACTACTGGCCCGGTTTTGACGGTGCGACCTGGGTACAGGCCTCCACGGAGCTGATTTCCTATTACATGGATCCCCGTAATTTCCTGACGGATCCCTATGTATTCCAGTTTGAGCACCAGAGCTATAACCGTGCGATCCAGACCCGGGAAGGCCTTCAGAATCTTGTTTCCGGCACCTTCCTTGCGGGAGATGTCGTTGTTCCCGTGGAGGGCTCCCAGATCGAGGGAGGCACCATCATCGACGGCAGCACCTCACAGGGCAGTTCGGGAGCCGCCGGTATGGCGGGCCCCGGACCGGGTTCTTCCTCTTCGACGGGGACATCGTCTTCGGGAAGCGGCTACGCGGTCGTAGGCGGGGGATCTTATATTTCTTCCGGATCATCAGGAAGCTCTGACAGCGGATATGTGACTGTAGGCCCCGGCATGAGCTCCGGATCTTCGGGCGCTGACGCTGCGATGCCAAGCCCCGTAAATAACGACATCGTATCCCTGACCGGTCCCGGCATGAACAGCTCGGATGCAGGATCATTCGATACTGCAGACCGCGGTCTGTTCTCCCTGCTGAAAGATGCGGCGGGACTGATCACCAGCTATGCCGCACAATGGAGACAGGAGACCGAACCGAATGTCCGCTGGGTCTATGTCAACGATGACGGCTCTTACTTAAATGACGGCTGGCACTGGCTGGACGGCAATCATGACGGGATCGCGGAGTGCTATTACTTCTACAGTGACGGCACCATGGCTGCGGATACCGAGGTGGACGGCTGGAAGGTCAACGCCGACGGCAAATGGGTCCACGGAAACGGCGAGCCTTATACGAAGAATGTCGGGGGAAGCTCCGCAGGCGATACGACTTCCTCTTCGTCATCCGCTTCTCAGGCTGCAGCAGGCGGCAGCACAGGAGGCACGCTCAAGAAGGTCTCCTATGTTGATATCATCATGAAGGCTGCCGAGGTCTCCAATGTAAGCCCTTACGTGCTTGCGGCAGCGATCCTGCAGGAGCAGGGCAAGGGAACGAGCGACCTGATCTCCGGAAAGCATTCCAAGTATCCGGGATATTACAACTATTTCAATACCGGCGCATATGCCCACGACGGTATGGGTGCCGTGGAGGCGGGTCTCAAATATGCTTCCGAGTCCGGCAACGGCGGCCGTCCGTGGAACACGGTCGAAAAGGCGATCATCGGCGGCGCGTCTGCCTATGGCGCCAGCTATGTAGCCCAGGGACAGGACACCTTCTATCTGAAGAAGTTCAATGTACAGGGCAGCAATAAGTATAACCATCAGTTTATGACGCATGTTCTCGGTGCTGCACAGGAGGGAGCCAAGGTATCCAACGCTTACTCTGCGGCAGTAAAGTCCGGCGCGCTCGAATTCAGCATTCCGGTCTATCAGAACATGCCGGAAAACAGTGTGCTCCCCGCAGGTGACGGCAACCCGAACAACAAGCTTTCCGGCTTAAGCGTGGACGGCTACACCATCACCCCGACCTTCAGCATGGATACGACAGAGTATACGCTGATCGTCGACGGAAGCTCTGCTTATGTCAACATTAACGCAAGTCCGATCGATTCCGGCGCAACGGTTTCCGGAGCGGGCAATGTCGCATTGAATGTCGGTGCCAATGATATCAATATCGTGGTTCGGGCAGCGAACGGCAGCGAGCGGACTTATCACATCGGAATCACAAGAAGAGAGGACTACTCCGGTCAGGCAGCGGCCGGCTCACCGTCACCGGTGATCAGCGGCAGTACGGACTCCGGCGGAGCAGCCTGGGTCAGCAACGGCAGTGCGGAAAGCGCGGCAGGCCCCGGCATGATCATCTCCTCGGGATCCGGCACAACTCAGGATTCCGGCTATGCCGTGATCGGTCCGGGCAGTACGCAGACCACGATCCAGAACAGCGGTGATTCCGGAAACGGCGGCGTGCTGATCGGCGCCGGACCGCAGTAAGAAGAACAGATCAAATAAGCAGTATATATTCAGGAGACAGCTACATGTTTAAAAAACACGCAGTAAGATTTACACGGACACTTATGACCGCAGCCCTGATCAGCATGATGACGGCTTTCCTGTCATTTGCGGCGTCCGGACGGATTAACTTCTCCGACCCCACGGTTTCGGCGGGCGACGAAGTGAATGTATCGATGAAGATCTCGGCAGACGAGGGTACAGCGCTCAGCAGCGCCAATGTCATGCTGAAGTACCCTGCCGACAAGCTGGAATTTGTTTCCGGTACGGATGCTGACGGAGGAGCCGGTTCGATCCGTGTGCACGGAACCTCCAACGGCGGCGGAACAGCACAGCTTGAGTACAATCTGAAGTTCAAAACGGCAGCCGCCGGAAGCTTCAATGTGACGATCGACAGCTATGAGGTATATGATGACGGGGATCAGCCGATCGAGTTTACCCATCTCGGAAACTCCACGGTGACGGTTCAGGCCCCGGCTGAAGCTTCCGCAAACTGCGATCTTAACTCTCTTGAGGTTTATCCCGGCACGCTTGAGCCTGCGTTCAGCGCTGACAACAACGCGTATATGGTCAATGTAGGCGATACCGTCGACAAGCTGACCATCAATGCCATTACAGCCGATAACAGCGCGAATGTGCGGATCAGCAACAATGAGGGACTTCAGCTTGGCGAGAACACCGTGACTGTCACGGTAGTAGCCGGAGACGGCACGACCACAAAGGACTATGTCATTACGGTCAACAAGCAGGCCGGCGGTCCGGAAGATGTACTTCCGCCTTCCTCCGTACCGGATGTTGTTGAGGGAGTACAGCTTTCCTCCAAGGGCAAGACCATCACGATCATGAACCCGACTGCAGATGTGCAGATTCCGGAAGGCTTCCGCCAGGGCACCATCAAGATCGACGATCAGAAGGTCCAGGGATGGGTCTGGGGCGCTGATGAAGAGCCGCAGTACTGCGTGGTCTACGGCATGAACGACAAGGGCGAGCTGAACTTCTACCGTTACGACATGGTGGAAAAGACGATCCAGAGATACTTCTCTGATCCGCTTGCGGTCAATTCCGTCAGCAACAAGGATTACAGTGATCTTGCTTCGAAGCTCGATGAAGCAGAGCGTACAGCGGAGATCCGCTTCCTGCTGATCTGCATCCTCGGTGTGATCGCCTTTGTACTGGCGATGCTCGTGATCTACCTGACCTCGAGACTTAAGTCCGCTGTCCGTTCACAGACCCAGAGGCAGCTTACCCGCCGCTCTGACAGCGACCGCTACGCAAAAGCGGGACGGGGCAGGGACGACCGGATACAGGAACGCGAAGAGGAGGAGCACGGACTCGGATATGAAGGGGACGGGGATACCAAGGAATTCCTGAAGCATGATTTCGCAGAGCCCGAGGAAGAAGAGACCGGTACTGTCGACGAGACACAGGTCATCCGCCGTCCGGAGAGAAAGCGCAGAAAGCGCTCCGCAGTCATGACAGAGGAGGAACCGGCAGTAAAGCCGGAGGCTCCGCAGTCAGATGATTTTGAGGATCTCGATATCTGAAACATAAACAGAACATACTAACCGGCTTACAGCTGTTCACAGGTAAAAACAGTGCTGCCCTTAAGGAAGCGTGCTTCCCGGCAGCCTGTTTCCCGGTGAAGATGCGAAGCCGCTTTAACGACATGTGCTTTCCGGAGCTTCCGGAAGGTGCATGTTTCGTGTTACTATGAAAGTTAACGAGAGCAAGTCGAAGACGCAGCTCGAGTGTTACTTTCATGTATACGTGCTCGCTTAGCGAGCAAAGACCGAAGGTCAAAGCGAGCTAGGCGATGACAATTTAAAAAGGAAATATTCTCATGCTCGAATATACCAGTAAAGCAAAGCAGGCTCTGAAGCTGGCAGAGGAAGCCTCCAGGGAACTGCACCACAATTACATCGGTTCGGAGCATCTGCTCTGCGGCCTGATGCGGGAAGGCAGCGGCGTTGCCGCAGTCGTGCTGAAATCCGCTCATGTAGAGGAAAGCTCCGTATTGTCGCTGATCGACCGTTATGTAACAGATCATGCAGGAACAGCCGTCAGGGATCATCAGGGGTATACGCCTTCCGCCAGGCAGATCCTGGAGCTTGCCGGTCAGGAGGCTGAGCGGCTGGAAGCCGCCAGTATCGGTACGGAACACCTGCTGATCGCCATTCTGAAGAACTATGACTGCGTAGCGGCAAGGATCCTGAACACGCTCGGCATCAACATTCAGCGTCTTTATAACGATATCCTCAACATCATCGGCGAAGATATGCCGGCGGCACGCAGCTCGCAGGGAGGCCCTGCGCCGGAGAGCGCAACGCCGACACTCGACCAGTATTCCAGAGATCTTACGGCGCTTGCGGCGGAAGGAAAGCTCGATCCTGTGATCGGAAGAAAACAGGAGATCTTAAGAGTCGTTCAGATCCTTTCGAGACGCACGAAGAACAACCCTTGCCTGATCGGAGAGCCGGGAACCGGCAAAACGGCGATCGTTGAAGGTCTGGCTCAGATGCTCTCACACGGGGATGTGCCCGCAACCATTGCAGGAAAGAGACTTTTAGCCCTTGATATCGGGGGAATGGTCGCCGGCTCCAAATATCGCGGAGAGTTTGAAGAACGTATCAAGCGGGTGATCAGTGAGGCGCAGAACTCAGGAGATACACTGCTTTTTATTGACGAGCTGCATACCATTATCGGAGCAGGTGGAGCGGAAGGCTCTCTTGACGCGGCCAACATCCTCAAGCCTGCATTAAGCCGCGGGGAACTGCAGATCATCGGCGCCACTACGATCGATGAGTATCGCAAGCACATCGAAAAGGATGCGGCCCTCGAACGCAGATTCCAGCCGGTGACGGTCGAGGAGCCTTCGGAAGAAGAAACGATAGAGATCCTGAAGGGGATCCGGCATAAATACGAAGAGCATCACGGGCTGAAGATCTCGGATGAAGCAATTGAGGCTGCGGTCAAAATGAGTGCCAGATACATCAATGACCGCTTCCAGCCCGATAAGTCCATTGACCTGATCGATGAATCCGCAGCCAGGCTCCGCCTTGGCGGGATCGGTGAACCGGCATCGCTCAAAAAGGCCGAGGAAAAGCTGAGGCAGCTCTCGGTTGAAAAAGAGGCCGCTGTCATCGCAAATGATTTTGCGCTTGCCTCCGAGATCGCCAAAAAAGAAAAGCGGGCAAAAAACCGGCTTCTGAAGCTGGAAGAACAATGGCATGAGGAAACAAAGACAAACGGCCTCGTCGTGACCGAAGCGGATATTGCGGCCGTCGTGAGCGGATGGACAAAGATCCCGGTGGAGAAGCTTACGGAAGCGGAGGCTGCAAGGATCCGTCATCTTGACAGGCTTCTTCATGAACGCATCATCAGCCAGGATGAAGCCGTGACGGCAGTCGCCAAGGCTGTAAAGCGCGGAAGGGCCGGCATCAAGAATCCGAAGCGGCCTACCGGATCATTCCTGTTCTTAGGCCCTACCGGCGTCGGCAAAACAGAGCTTTCCAAGGCACTTGCGGAGGCGGTATTCGGATCCGAGGAAGCCCTCATCCGTGTCGACATGTCCGAATATATGGAAAAGCACAGCGTTTCCAAGATGATCGGATCACCGCCCGGATACATCGGCTTTGACGAGGGAGGCCAGCTTTCAGAGAAGGTCCGACGGAATCCTTATTCTGTCGTATTGTTTGATGAGATCGAGAAAGCGCATCCCGATGTATTCAACATCCTGCTGCAGGTGCTTGACGACGGACATATCACAGATTCACAGGGCCGGAAGGTCGACTTCAAGAATACGGTCATCATCATGACCTCCAATGCAGGCGCTGAAAATATCATTCAGCCGAAGGTCATGGGCTTTGCCTCGGGAGATGATACGGAAAAGAACTATCAGATGATGAAGGATAAGGTCATGGACGAGGTGCGGAGACTGTTCCGCCCGGAGTTCCTGAACCG
>CAMNFX010000037.1 GCA_946537585.1 uncultured Lachnospiraceae bacterium | reverse complement strand
CGCTTACAGGGCTTTGGCTGATCCGCGCGGCGGAAAGGCGCATCGTGTTCTACAGAAGCGAGCTGTAAAAGCATTTCCCTGATCATCAAAGGGGCTTTCACATCGATAAAATGCATACGTACAAAAATCCCCTTCTACGGACGTCATCGGCCCGCAGCGCCGATAAGAACCGCAGAAGGGGATTTATGTATATTGTTTTATGAATGAGCTGCGGGAGAATCCGGATCCTGTATTCCCAAAGAATCTTGCGGCAGGCGGCTCTTTTGAGTACAATGAGGTGGGACTTAAAGCCCCTCAAATATCGTCAGAACGGAGATATAATGATCGATCTTCATATTCATACAACAGCATCGGACGGGTCAGATTCTCCAAAAGAGCTTCTGGAAAGGATCATACAGGCCGGGATCCGGGTCTTTTCCGTTACCGACCATGACAGCACGGCATCCTGCCGGGAGATAGAGAGGCTCATCAGGGAGCAGAAAAACGCGGGCGGGAAGGAGCTGCCGTCCTTTTTGTACGGCGTTGAGTTTTCCTGCGAGGATGAGCAGGGAAAGTACCACATTCTGGGGTATGCCTATGATATTACAAAGGGACATGTCCTGGAGCTGACCAAAGAGACGCATGCGATCCGGATGCTCAAGCTGGAGCGCCGCCTCAACTATATAAAGGAAACCTTTGGGATCAGCTTTCCGGAGGCCGAGCTTTCAGCGCTCAGGAAGCTTAATAATCCCGGAAAGCCTCATATCGGGAATCTGCTGGTAAAACATGGACATGCGGCGGACAGATCGGAGGCGATCAGGCGCTTTCTGAATCCGTATTCTCCTCCGGAGGGCCATATCCGGCCGGAGGCTGCGATCCGTGCGATCCTTGCAGACGGAGGGATCCCTGTGCTGGCGCATGCCATTTACGGTGACGGAGACCAGCTGATCATGGGAGAGGAGCTGACAGAGAGGGTACAGCGGCTGAAGGACTTCGGGCTTCTCGGCCTGGAGTGCTTCTATTCCGGCTTTGTTCCAAAGCAGCAGATGCTCATGCTCGGTCTGGCGGATCAGTTTGACCTCTATGTGACAGCCGGCAGCGACTATCACGGATCCAATAAGCTGATCCCGCTCGGCGACACCGGCTTTGATCCGGAAAGTGACGCCAACCCGCGCCTGGAAGCGTTTCTCAAGGAAGCGCTGAAAGGGCAATGATGCATTAAAAATCCGCGGGGCAATCGTATCAACAAACAATCTACTGCCTGTATTACCGGGCAGATCATTTTCAGAGGAATAAATGATACAAATGAAAAAGAAAAAGCTTTTTGTTCTGATCCTGGCAGCAGCTGCGGCAGCTTTTGTTTCCGCCTGCGGAAAAGCACCGGCAGGAGAGACAGCATCCGCAGCAGAGAGCGGAACAGCTGCTGCAGCTGAGACCTCAGCAGCCGCGGCACCTGCGGCGCAGCCGGCGGAGGATGGTCTGCTCCGTGCGGCGATCCTGTATGACATGTCTTCCATGGATGTCGCGAAGACTACGGATAACTACATGGTCCCCCTCAATGTGTTCGACCGTCTCTTTGAGACAAGGATGCGGGACGGCACGGCACAGGTCGAGGGCAGCCTCTGCACGGATTTTACGGTCAGCGAGGACGGACTTCGCTATGAGTTTACCCTGCGGGACGGCGTTGTTTTCTCGAACGGCAGTGCCCTTACAGCTTCCGATGTGAAATACAGCTTTGAACGTCTTCTGATCGCCGCAAATGAGAATACGGATATTCCCCTTGAGGTTGCCGGCGGCGAAGAGCTGATGAATGGGAAAGCAAAGGAGCTTACCGGCTTTGAAGTACTTGACGACACCCATTTTGCAGTCACCCTGAAGGCTCCGAATGCAGGCTTTACCGCAGAGCTCTCCTCTCCCGCGATGTCGATCGTGGATGCAGAGACCATGGAAAGCGTGAAAAACTTTGGCAGCGAACCGGCGGACACCATCGGCTCCGGCCCTTATGTCGTGACGGAATGGATCGCCAACGACCATTACACTCTCGAGTATAACGACAAATACTGGGGTGCAGAGCCTACCGTGAAGAAGGTGGATGTCCGTGTGATCCCGGATCCCGGCACCCAGAACCTGATGTTCCGCAACGGGGAGCTCGATATGATCGATCTGCAGTCTCTCGACAGCTCCATCGTGGAGTCGACCTACAAGACGGAGTACCCGGACCGGATCATCAGCGCGCCGCGCGTTGGCGTGACCTATTTTGCGCTGAATGCCGACAATGAATATCTGAAGGACTTAAACGTCCGCAAAGCGATCGCCATGGCAATAGATGCCGATGAGATCATTACCGGTATCTATAATAATAACGCCATTCCCGAAAGCGGCATTATCCCGACAGGGATCTGGGGACACAATGATGCCCTGGAAAGAACAGCCTATGATCCCGAGGGAGCGAAAAAGCTTCTGGAAGAGTCCGGATATAAGGACGGGGAGATCCACTTTGAAATGGCAGTGGATTCGGCTGCGGACAGCAATATCAAGCTCACCTGCCAGGCTGTAAGCCAGATGCTCGAAGCAGTCGGGATCCGTGCCGAGATCAAAAACTATGACCATTCCGCCTGCCTTGATTTAAGGCTTTCCGGAAAGATGGATTCCTTCATTGCCCGCTGGGGTATGGATTATAATGATCCGGCCAACATCATGTACACCTTCTTCGGAAGCCCGGAGAAAACAGCACAGCGGAGCCTGAACTATAAGGACAAGGATGTGATGGCCAGGGTCGCTGCAGCCTCCTCCATCACGGATGATCAGGCAAGAGAAGCCGAGTATCAGGCACTGGAGCAGAAGATCATCGGAGAGGATGCCGCCTGGGTACCGCTTTTTGAGGAGCTGCACCTTTACTGCCTCGGTGACCGTGTCAGCGGATTTACGCCGCACTGGGCGGGCTTTTCCGATTTCTATGCTGCGGATGTGGTATTGAAGTAAGAAACACTGGAGTACGGATGATTCGAAATATCTGCAGACGGCTGGGCGAGTCCGTGATCGTTCTGCTTGGCGTGGCACTGATGATCTTTGTCATGCTGCGGATCGTACCGGGCAATCCGGTCGCGACCATGATGGGAGAGCATGCGGATCTGGCCGTGATCGAAAGAATGACGGCGGAGCTGGGGCTTGACCAGCCGGTTTACATACAGTTTATCCGATACATTACCGGCGCGCTGAAAGGAGATTTCGGCACGAGCTATTCTCTTGGCAAGCCGGTTTCCTTTCTGATGGGCACAGCTTTTGGGAACACCCTGAAGCTGGCCCTTTTTGCGGCTCTTTTTGCATGGGCACTGGGAATCGCCTGCGGCATCAGCGCGGCTGCAAGAAAGAACGGGCTGGCGGATCATCTTTTTATGGGAGTATCTCTCATGGGCGTATCCATGCCGATTTTTATGGTCGCCATGCTGCTGCAGTATGTTTTTGCCTATCATCTGCACTGGCTTCCGATCTCCGGGATCAATGACTGGAGGGGATTTCTGCTGCCCGCAGTTGCCCTTGGCTGGAACTCGGCAGGAAGCATTTCCCGTCTGGTCCGGTCGACGCTTCTGGATATCCTTCAGGAGGATTATATCGATACTGCCAGAGGCAAGGGCAGGACGCAGGCAGGCGTGCTGATCTTTCACGCTTTCCGCAACGCCCTGCTTCCGGTCATCACCATGATGGCGCTGCAGTTTTCCAGCCTGCTGTCCGGTGCGGTCATCACGGAGACGGTCTTTTCCATCAACGGCATCGGAAGGCTTGCGGTTCAGGCAATCGCGGGACGGGATATCCCCCTGCTGGAGGGCACGGCCCTTTTTACGACGCTCGTCGTCATCCTCGGAAACCTGGCAGCGGACTGCCTGTATGACATTCTGGATCCCAGGATCCGGAAGGAGGTCTGAGTTTTGTTTCAAGGGAAGCACTCTGACAGCAGAATACAGAAAATCCCGGATGCTGAGCAGGATATCCGTCTGCTGAGCCAGCTGGGGGAAGAGCAGACCCTCGGGAAGAAGCTTGGACGGATGGCGAAGGAGAACCCGCTTGCGGTGATTTCCGCGGCCGTAATCCTTGTTCTTATACTCGGCGCGGTTTTTGCGCCGGTGCTTACACCCTATTCCTATACGGGGATGGATCTTCGGAACCGCCTGGCCGCCCCTTCGGCTGCACATCTCTTTGGAACGGACGAAGGCGGCAGAGATATTCTGACGAGGCTGCTTTACGGATCCCGCATTTCCCTGCTGACCGGCGTCGTCCCGGCGCTTCTTAGCCTGGTCCTCGGTACGGCGCTCGGGATCCTGTCGGGATTTGCTGGAGGCAAAACCGATTCCCTGATCATGCGTCTCGCGGATATCATGCTGGCGATCCCCTCCATGCTGCTTGCCATGGTCATCATGTACACGCTCGGCGGAGGGCTGGGAAATGTCTTTCTTACACTGACCCTGGTAAACTGGGCCGGTGTTGCGAGGATCATACGCTCCGAAACGCTGAAGCTGAAAAATACGGAATATGTGGAAGCGGCAAGGGTGATCGGCGTCTCCAAAAGCAGGATCATGCTGCGGCACATCCTGCCGAACTGCGTTCCGACCATGATCGTTTTGTTTACACTGAATATTCCGTCCTCCATCCTTACAGAGAGCAGCCTGAGCTTTCTGGGGCTTGGCGTTCAGGCACCGGATGCTTCCTGGGGGCTGATGATCAATGCCGGCAGACAGTATCTCTACACGGCACCCTGGCTATGCTTTGTTCCGGGGATCGCCATCATGGTGACAGTGCTGGCTTTCAATTTCTTAGGCGACGGGCTGCGGGATGTCCTGGATCCGCACCAGAATCGGGAGTAAGGTGAGTATGGAACACAACATTCTTGAGATCGATCATCTGCATGTCGTATTCCCTTCCTCGAAAGGAGAGACAAGCCCGGTCAATGATGTATCCCTGAGGGTGCCGGCGGGAAAGACCGTCGGGATCGTCGGTGAGTCCGGCTGCGGAAAGAGCATGACCGCACGGGCGGTCATGGGGCTGATCCATGCGCCGGGAAGGATCACCGAAGGAGAGATCCGTCTTTGCGGGAGGGACCTTCGGAAGCTTTCGGAGAAGGAATACTGCAGTCTGCGAGGGTCAGAGGTCTCCATGATCTTTCAGGAACCGATGACCAGCCTGAATCCCGTCATGAAGGCAGGACATCAGGTGGAAGAGGTGCTGCGGCTTCATACGGATATCCCGGAAAGCGAGCTGAAGCAGCGGGTCATCGATATCTTTCGTGCGGTGGGCATCACGGAACCCGAAAAACGGTACAACTGCTATCCGCATGAGCTGTCCGGAGGACTGCGGCAGAGGGTCATCATTGCCATGGCCATGATCTGCAGGCCCAGGCTTATGATCGCGGACGAGCCGACCACCGCTCTTGATGTGACGGTACAGGCGCAGATCCTGCGTCTGATGAAGGACCTGGTCAGCGATGATACCGGGCTTCTGGTGATCAGCCATGACCTCGGCGTGATCGCAAAGCTCTGCGACTATGTATATGTCATGTATGCCGGAAGGATCGTGGAGGAGTCGGATATCTTTACTTTATTTGACGATCCGCAGCATCCCTATACAAAAGGACTGATGGATGCCGTCGGTTCTCTTCGAAGAGATGCCGAGGTCCTCAGCACCATTCCGGGAGTTGTGCCCTCTCTGGCGCATCTGCCGGCGGGCTGCAGCTTCTGCCTGCGGTGTGAAAACGGCTCGGACCGCTGTGAGAAGGAACTGCCCGGGCTTATTCAGACGGGTCCCGGACACAAGGTGAGATGCCACCTTATGAAGGAGGCAGGGCAATGAACAGACTGCTGCTTGAAGGAAAAAATTTAAGCAGGGACTTTCCTGCCGGGCACGGACGGAAGCTTCATGCGGTAACGGATATCAGCCTCAGGATCTACGAAGGCGAGACCCTGGGCCTCGTGGGCGAGTCCGGCTGCGGCAAGTCCACGCTCGGACGGCTTCTGATCCGGATGCTTGAGCCGGACTCCGGGAAGCTTTACTACCGGGGGAATGCGGTCAGCGGCATCAGTGAAAAGGATTTCCATCCATATCGCCGGGATCTGCAGATGATCTTTCAGGACCCGTATGCCTCCCTGAATCCCCGTATGACCGTCCGGGACCTGATCGCAGAGCCCCTGGAGGCCTGGCATGTATGCGGGAGCCGGGAGGAAACTACGAAAAAGGTGCTCCGCTTAATGGAAGCGGTCGGCGTGCCCGGGGAGTTCCTTATGAGGTATCCGCATCAGTTTTCCGGAGGGCAGCGGCAGAGGATCGGGATCGCGAGGGCGATCGCGCTGGATCCGGCTCTGATCGTGTGCGATGAACCGGTATCCGCGCTGGATGTGTCGGTTCAGAATCAGATCCTGAATCTTCTGAATGAGCTGCAGAAAAACCGCGGGATGTCCTATCTCTTTATCAGTCATGACCTTTCCGTAGTACACCATATCGCCGACCGTGTCGCGGTCATGTTTCTCGGAAAGATCATGGAGACCGGATATGTGAAAGATATCTACGAAAGTCCGCAGCATCCCTATACCAGGTTTCTGCTGAACGCGGTACCTGTTCCCGATCCGCACCGCAGGGAAGATACAGTGGAGCTTCTGAAGGGAGAGCCTCCGAGTCCGGTCGATCTTCCAAAGGGCTGCGTTTTTCACACGAGATGCCCCTATGCCACCGAGCAGTGCAGAAACGAAGTTCCGGCAATGCGCCCGGCAGGACGGACAGAGGCAGCGTGCCATTATCCGGGTGTTTCATAAACATATTTTTAATCAGGAGGAAAAGCATGAAAAAACGGATCCTGCTCATAACGGCTGTACTGCTGCTTACAGCCTGCTCCAATGGACAAAAGCAGACGCAGACCACTGCGGCTGCAGAAACGACCGCGGCAGCGGAAACAACGGCTGCCGAAACAAAACAACCAGAAACCACGGCCGAAGCATCAGAAGAAGATACGTCAGAACAGGCGCAGTCCGCCGGTCTGGCTAACCCCTGGCGTGATATCGATGAGGAGGAGGCAGCGAAAAACTGTGACCGCCTCTTCAAGGCACCCGAAGGGGCCGGGAACATCTGCTGGAGGATGATGGGAGAAACGGCGGACCCCTCCAAAGGAAGTTATCCTCTGATCGAGCTGAAATTTGAGCTTGACGGAATGGAGTTTACAGCGAGAGCCCGCCAGGGAGCCCATGAGGATGAGGACATTTCCGGAATGTACTACAGCTTTGATGTGGAGGAGGAGACAACTCTCGCCAACTGGGGAGAGGGACGTATGCAGGGAAAGGTATACCGCGCATCCGGCGGGGAGGAAGCTGCGGATCTTTGTACCTGGTATGATATTGAGATCGGGATCGCGTATTCTCTTAGCGTAACGGCAAAGGATCTGGACGGCTTTGATATTCAGGCGGTAGCGGAATCCATGTATAATCCCGAGCGGGAGCCCTATGGCAGTATCCCGGAGGAAATGGAAACGAAAGAATAAAGAAAACAGTTTTGCAGCATAAAAACAGCGGGGCATTCCCAAAATGGTATAGTATTGTAAACTGCGCAGGTCGCGGATAAAGAGAATATTAACGGAGCATTACATATGAATATCGCTGAACAAATCGCAAAGGATCTGCAGATAAAAGCTGAGCAGGCGGAGGCAGCCATCGGGCTGATCGATGAGGGCAACACCATCCCGTTTATCTCCCGGTACAGAAAAGAAGTGACGGGCTCTCTGAATGATGAGGTACTGCGCGCTCTTGATGAGCGGCTTAAGTATCTTCGGAATCTGGAAGAGCGAAAGGCGGCTGTCCTCTCGTCGATCGAAGAACAGGGAAAACTGACAGAGGAACTTAAGAACGCGATCGAAGCTGCCGACAAGCTGGTCACGGTAGAAGATCTGTACCGTCCGTACCGGCCGAAACGCCGCACCAGGGCCATGGCAGCCATTGAAAAGGGACTGAGGCCGCTTGCGGATGCCATCGTTAAGCAAAGCTGCAGCCCGGATCTGGAAAGCTTCGCAGCTTCCTTTATACATATTGAAGAGGATGACCCGCAGCACTCGGTTGCATCCGCGGAGGAAGCGATCCGCGGCGCTGCAGACATCATTGCTGAAAATATTTCAGATCAGGCGGAATACCGCGACGCGATCCGGAAGGTTTCAAGGAAGACCGGAACGGTCGTATCCGCCCTGAAAAACAAAGAAGCGGAGCAAAAGGACGAAAGAGGCGTTTACGAGGCCTATTATGAATACAGCGAGCCCTTTATGAAGATACCGGGGCATCGCATCCTTGCCCTAAACCGCGGAGAGGCAGAAGGGATCCTGACGGTCCGTCTGGAAATGCCGGAGGAAAACATTCTGTCTGCACTGCAAAGAACCGTTATCCGCAAGGATGAACCCGAAACCTCCGCGGTGCTGAAGGCTGCAGTGGAAGACAGCTACCGCCGTCTGATCGCGCCTTCCGTGGAGAGGGAGCTGAGAAGCGAGCTTACGGAACGCGCCGAAGAGGGTGCCATGAAAATGTTCGGAAAGAACCTCGAACAGCTTCTGATGCAGCCTCCGGTTGCCGGAATGACGGTACTGGGATGGGATCCAGCGTTCAGGACCGGCTGCAAGCTGGCAGTGGTGGATCCAACCGGAAAGGTGCTCGATACGGCAGTGATCTATCCTACGGCACCGCATAACCGTGTAGATGAGTCCAAGCGTACGCTTCGAAGGCTGATCAGCAAATATCATATCGACGTGATCTCCCTTGGCAACGGTACGGCAAGCCGGGAGTCGGAGCAGGTGATCTGTGAGCTGATCCGGGAACTTGAGCAAAGCGGAGAAAAGAAGCTCAAATATGTTATCGTCAATGAAGCCGGCGCAAGTGTGTATTCCGCTTCAGAGCTCGGCACTAAGGAATTTCCGAATTTTGACGTAGGGCAGCGCTCTTCCGCTTCGATGGCAAGACGCCTGCAGGATCCTCTTTCGGAGCTTGTGAAGATGGACCCGAAGGCCATGGGCGTCGGACAGTATCAGCATGATATGGATCAGAAGAAACTCGCGGAGTCCCTTGAAGCCGTGATCGAAGACTGTGTCAACCGTGTCGGCGTCGACCTCAACACAGCTTCCGCGCCTCTGCTTTCCTATGTTTCGGGGATCTCACAGACGGTTGCAGCCAATATCGTCTCATATCGGGAATCAAACGGCAGCTTCCATAACCGCAAGGAGCTCTTAAAGGTCGCGAAGCTCGGTCCGAAGGCTTATGAACAGTGCGCCGGATTCTTAAGGATACGGGGAGGATCGGAGCCTCTTGATCAGACAGCGGTCCATCCGGAATCCTATCCGGCTGCAGAAAAGCTCCTGGAAAAGCTCGGTACAGATACTGCAGCCATTACCCACGGAGGACTGAAGGATATCCGCAGCCGGGCAGGCAATATAAAAGCGCTAGCTAAAGAGCTCGCCATCGGCGAGCCGACATTAAAGGATATCATCAGTGAGCTGGAAAAGCCGGGAAGAGACCCGAGAGACGAGATGCCAAAGCCCATCTTAAAGTCCGATGTGCTCAAGATGGAAGACCTGAAGGAAGGAATGAAGCTGAAGGGTACGGTGCGGAATATCGTTGATTTCGGTGCCTTTGTGGATATCGGCGTTCATCAGGATGGTCTGGTGCATATCTCACATATGAGCAGCAAGTTTATCAAAAATCCGATGGAGGTCGTTTCCGTCGGAGATATCGTAGAGGTAACGGTCTTAAGTGTGGACCTCCGCAAGCAG
>CAMNFX010000036.1 GCA_946537585.1 uncultured Lachnospiraceae bacterium | reverse complement strand
TTTTGTATTTCATCCTGGCTTAATTTTCAATGATATCGTATTCATCATCCCGCCCGGCAAGATCTCGTCTTATTTTGTGAGTTCTCTTTCCGTCCGGTAAGATCTCATCTTATATTGTCAGTTCTCTTCCCGCCTGGTGAGTTCTTATCTTATTTTGTCAGTTCTTATCCCATCTTGTGAGTCCGTATTTGCAGCCAAAGAAATAGCACCGGTCACACTCGATGATGCATTTGACCTCATCATCGGCAAGCCCGTTCTCCTGGGTGATGACCAGTCCTTCGAGCGGCGTGCGGTCCAGCTCTTCGGGAGAGTCGAGAACGATGATCCCTTCCGCTTCCGTTGTGATAAAGAGCCGTCCCGAGGAGTCAAGGAAGAGGTCGCGCACCTTCATTCCCGGAATGCCGTCATCCTGGTCCCGGTTGACCGTGATCTTCCAGCTGCCGTCTGTCTTTTCGGCAATGCTTAATCCCCCGTAGATCATCTGGCCGCTCCCGATGATTACTTTGTTTTCTGAGAGCGGGAGGATCGCGTTGATATAGCTGTGGGGAATGCCGTCGTCTACATTGAGATACGTCCAGCCGGTCCCCGTACGGATGCTGATGCCGCCCTTATCCCTTGCAAGGTAGGAGCCGAACCACAGCTCATCGCCGACCTTCGCGATCACCTGGACAACGTCCTCGGCAAGCCCGGAATCCTTCGTCAGGATCTCATCGACTGTCCATGATCCGTCCTTTACGGAAAGATGCGCGGCGCCGTTCTGGGTCCCTGCCCAAAGGCCGCCGTCATCTGCAAGCAGCGTATTGACACGCCCTTTCGGGATCTCCGGGGCGCTTATCCTGTATACTTCATGAAATGCATCGTCGAATGCGCTCAGGCCGTCCTCATGACCGACCCAGATCAAGCCGTCCTCTGTTCTCGTGATCATGGCGGAAAAGATCATGTGGATGTCCGCATCGAGCTTTTCCACGATGTCTCCGGTATCCCGGTCAAGGATATACAGGCCTTCGCCGGTCCCTGCCCAGACTCTTTCCCCGTCATCAAACAGTGCCGAGATCTCGATCCCCGGCATCAATACGGTAAGGGCTTCATCCCTGGGCGGAGCGGATTTTCTTGTAATGATCTGATAGGCGATGCCCGCCGCCGTGAGCAGGCCGAAAAGGATGGCAAGTATCAGAATGCTCTTTCTGTTCATAAGATCCGGCCCTCCTCCATGTACAGGTGCCTGCTGCAGAAGGCAGCCGCTTCCGCTTCATTGTGGGTAACGAGAAGGACAGCACATCTGCCTTCACAAAATTCCCTGGTGCATTGGATGATGCTTTCTTTGAGGTCCCTGTCCAGATTCGTAAAAGGCTCGTCAAGCAGCAGGAGCTCCCTCTCACAGGCGAGTGCTCTTGCAAGCGCCGCGCGGCGCGCCTGTCCTCCCGAGATCTGGTGAGGATAGCGCGCGAGCAGCCCGGTCAGGCCGTAGGCTTCCGCCAGCTCGCCGGCACGGTTTTCCCTGCGCTCCTTATCCCTGTGCGGACAGCCGAAAAGGATGTTTTCACGCACCGTCATGTTGGGAAACAGCAGGCTGTCCTGGAATACCATTGCCAGGCCCCTCTTGTGGGGAAGGTCGGAAAGCGGTTCATGATCCTTCGTGACTGTTCCCGAATCGGGCGCGACAAGGCCCGCGATCACGTGGAGCAGCGTCGATTTTCCGCAGCCGCTCTCCCCGCGTATGGAAACCATCTCCCGGTCGCCGATGCTGAGGGAAACGTTGTCCAAAGCCCTTACGGACGGATATTCTTTTGTTACGCCGTTGATCTCGAACATATCTCGATACCCCGTTAATTTTCCGGCCCGGAAGATCCGGTAAAGCGCGGACGCGCCAGAAGGAAATAGACCGCTCCCATGAACGCGATGCATACTGCCATCTGCATCAGGCAGAAATACGTTACTTTCTCAGAAGAACCGTAATGCAGGTAATTATAGATCTTGACCGACATCGGCTCCCTGCCGGCGGTCATCAGGACGAGCGAGGTACCGACGTCACCGAGCGTGAGCAGGAATACGACGATGCCCGAAATGATAAGCCCGGGCGCCATCGAAGGGAGCAGGACCCTGGTAAAAGCGGAGCCCGTCCGCGGCTGCAGCAGGGCGGCGGCTCTGATCCTTGCCCTGTCTATCCTCAGATAGCAGCCGTACTGGATGAGCGCGGCAAAGGGCAGATACCGTATGGCAAGGCCGACAGCCGGAAAGAATACGCCGGTCCTCAGGACATACAGCGGTGTGGAGCTGAACAGTTTCAGCACGCCAATGCCTGTGAGGACGCCCGGAACGCATAAGGGAAGGACCGCTGTGAGCCAGATGATGGGTTTACATAATTTTCCAAACGGATCATCCGAGGCAAGCAAAAGGGCCATCGCCGCGGCCGGTAAGGTCAGGAGCAGTACTGCGATCAAGCCGGACAGACAGGAATTCCACAGTTCTTCGAGGGCCGAGACGATCTCAGCGTCCGGCTTCAGGATATACGGAATGAATGAGATCAGCGGAAGAAGGATCTGCAGCAGGGTCAAAACGACCGCGGCTCCGCCCGCCGCGCGCAAAGCCGGCGAATAGACAGGCCGGATGCCTGCATTTGCCTTCATCGTCTCGGAGATGTTTTTCAGGGGGAGAAAGGAAAGAATGATGACCGCGGCAGCCGTGATCATCAGCGGCAGCGACAGATACAGCGAATGAACGCTCTGGCCCGCCGCGGAATAGTCGCTGAATATTTCCATGGAATAGACATTCACCTGGAACAGGGACGGGATGGAATAATCCATGACAGATAAAACGAAAATGACCGCGCCGATGGAGAGGAGCCAGGGGAGCTGTTTCGGGAGAATGACTTTGAAAAAAACATGGTCCGCGCTGTCGAACACCAAAGCGGCCGACCATTCCTTTTCGTCTACCTGGTCGAGGGCGGCAAGCGCGGCCGCGCAGGCAAACGGCAGGTAAACAAAGGTCTCGACGGCTACGCAGGGGAATATCCCCGTCATCCTGTACCGCAGTACTTCCGGGAAGATCCTTCCCAGAAAGCGCAGGAGATTCATGTATGAAAGCGCGTAAATATAGGGCGGGACCGGCGCGAGAAGAAGGAAATACCAGCGAAGCAGCGGCCACCTTTGGGATCCCGTATGGATACGCGGTGAGTTAGATCCCGCACGGATCCGCGGCGACCGGAACCCTGCATGGATCCGCAGCGAGGCAAAGACCGCGACCAAAAGACATACCGCTGCTGTAAAGAACGCGATAATCAATGAATTGATCATCAGGCCGAGCCTGCGCGCGTTCAGTATCCCCGTTTCAAAGCCCCTTCCCGAAAGCCCCAGGCATAGGATGGGAAGGAGCGTAAGCAGCAGGTATACAAGGCATATGATGATACCTTTACTGTACTGCGAATATTTCCTGCATGTCATTGCTCGCAGTCTCCAGCATATCATACACTTCCTCAAGATTTACATCCATTCCCCGGATCTTGAAGCCCTCCGCATCCGCGTCCGGCCGGATCGACAGGTCAAAAAAGCCCATTTCGATAAGGGTCTTTTCCGTGTCGAGGGAAATGATGTAATCTATGAATATCTTTGCGTTTTCCTCGTTGGGCGCGCCTTTGATCAGGGCAGCGGTATTCGGGGTGATCAGATTTCCCATGCCTCCTTCTTCCTGATCGGTAAAGCACATCTCGACGTGCGCCCCGTCTTCGAGCGCCTCTTTGGCGTCATCGGTATCCGTGTATCCGATCATCACCTGGCCGGCGGCAGCCATATCCTTGGTGACAGAATTCCCGTCCACGACCTGGACGCCGCTGTCCTTAAGTTTCTGAAAGAACTCCCTGCCCTTATCTGCCCCGAGGGCGGCATATATGGCCGCTGCCTGGGTACGTGTCGTACCGAACATCGGATACGCGATGGCGATCTGATCCCCTTCGTATTTCCCGCTTATGAGATCATATATCGAGGAAGGATAGTCTGTCTTCTCCAGAAGGTCGGTGTTTACGAGCAGCGTTCTCGCCCTTCCGCCGAACGCTGTCCAGTAACCGTCCTTATCCTTGTAGGCATCGGGAATGTCGGACGCGGCAGGTGAGATATAGGGAGCCAGGGCCCCCTGCCTCTGCAGCGCGATCGTCTGGGCGAATTCATTGTTCCAGAATACATCACAGACCGGATGATCCATCTCTGTGAGTATCTTGTTGGTGAGTCCCGTCGTCTTATTCGCTTCCAGGTCATATACCGGCTTGACCCGGATCCCGGTCTTTTCTTCGAAATCCTTGAAGATCTTCTCGGAATGCACCTGGTCGACCGCGGTGTAGACATTTACCTCACCGGGATCCTCCGGGGCTTTTGTCCCGCCGGCCTCCGCCGTGTCCGCCGTGCCCGTCGTGCCTGGCGTACCTGCAGTTCCGGCGCATCCCGCAAGGAGCAGGAAGACGGCTCCCGCTGCAACAGATCTTAAGATATCCTTCTTTTTCATTTTTTCGTTTCCTAATATGTTCATTATTGGTCCATGTTCACTTCTGACCCATGCGTGTCATTGACCCATACACATCATTGATCCATGCGCATTACTGGTCCAGAACGCAGTAATCCATACGGTCCAGTACCGTACGGGGATCCGTTTCCTCCTGCGGCTCCGGGGAATTCCGCAGATCTTTTCTTGCGGCGGCAGCACGCTCCGCAAGGCCGGGCGTTTTCAGCATGTGCAGTACTTTTGCCGCATCCGTGCCGGCATCTCCGAAGTCCTCCGCGGTAAAGCGGAAGGAGCCGGGTTTCAGGAAACTGTCCGCGCGGTCGGCAAGGCCGTCCGCGAGCATTTTCGAATCCCTTTGAAACACAGCGACAAATTTCTCCGGATCTTCACCCAGTTCATCGATCTTATCGCGTACCATCTGCTCAAGGACGGGCAGCAGTGCTTCCCGCATTTCCCCGATCCTCTTATCCTGCGCCGCGATCGCTTCCCGGTACCTGCTTCCGGCCGGCACGTAAAGGAACTCGATCTCCCTGGTGCAGGTAGAGGCAAGGCCGATCTCACCGGTGTCCGCAAAGGTGACAAAATAGTTCCAGCCGTCGGGCTCGATCGCTTCGTCATAGGCATCTCCCATTTTACGAAGTTCGTCGATGCCGAACCGGTTTCCGGTCGAAAGATCCAGCCAGGAATCCGCCGCGGAGCTCACACTCTCTACCGCTTCTCTAAATGATTTAAATCCTTCCATTCCTATCCTCTGCTTTCTCAGTCACGGTCAAAGTGGTTTCTGCGCATTCTTCCGGATCGCGTCCCTGTGATCCTTCAGTTCTTTTTCGGCAGCACGCAGGGCCTGCTCCCTCTGCTTCTTGGCATACTCAGCCTTCCTGTCGGCTACTTCCTTAAGAAATGCTTTTCTGCTTTCCTCTTCGAGATTACGGTCATACTTTTCCATTCCATTGGTGATCTGATCGTACACCTCTTTCGTCACTGCATTCGTTGTGTCAGTCGCTTTCTTGAGAGCTTTTTCAGCCTGCTTGTTATTTGCCCAGGTCTTATACCTCAGGTTCTTAAGGGCATCCACGCCGTCCTTGGACATGCCGTTATTCTGAGACCTGTTCAGATTTACAAGATCTCTTCTGAATGTATCATTCGTGTAATTCTGCTGGCTTGTATTGATCTTATCCGCGATCTTATCCAGACCGCCCTTGACCGTTCCGGTAAATACAGCAGAACCCAGGCCGTCGTTCCAGTCCTTCCCTTCTTCCAGGTTGGACCATACTTTCTTTGTGACCTCACTTCCGATATTCCCGGTAAAATGCCAGCCTGCATCACCAAGCTCACCGCCCGCAACGTCAGCGAGGTTTTCTACAGTAGCCTTAAAAAACGCATCCTGCATGCTCTTATCATTCACATAAGCATCGGTCAGCTTGGAGGCATAGTTCTTTGTCACGTCATAATACTGTTTTATGGCAGTATTTCCGGTAACAATGGAAAGTCCGGTAAGGCTGTAGTCCGCGAGCTTTTCCGTAACTTCCGCGGCTGTCGTCATCTTGTCCCAGAACTCGCCTACGTTCTTATAATGCTGGGCATCCTTCTCGGCTTTTCCGATGGCCTTTTCCATCGCTTTCTTGATGGATTCCTTATTGTCGAGCTCGCCTCCGTATTTCTGCCACATCTTGAAGAGCTGCTCGGCTTCCTTTTCTTCTTTTGCCTGCTGGGCCTCCCATTTCCATTTATCTTCAAGATACTGCATGCCGTCACGCGACAGCTTCTGGTTCTCGGCGCGCTGCTTTTCGAGCCATTCCTGCAGGCCTTTGTTGGCGTCCTGGTAATACTCGGTATGGGAGACGGCATTATCATAACTGACGAGCAGTTCGTCGAGGTCATAATAAGAACCGTTCTCTCCGATATACTGCGGATTTCCGTTCTCATCATATCCCACGAGTCCGTAGGTCTTGCGCTTGCCGGTGATCGGATCGATGAAACTGACGTCGCCCTCATCGTTCAGGCTCCATTCCTTCGGCCTTTCCGGGAAATCATACGGATTCCGGGGCGGCGCCGGCGGTGTGGGAGGAGCGGGCGCTATCGGTATATCGTCCATGATCAGAGGCGGGAAGAGATCGTCCAGCGGCCATCCGAGCAGAATGCCGAGATCCCAGAAGAGCACCGGGAAAAAGGCGCTCACGAGTGACTTGAAGAAGCCGTCGTTATGCATCAGTCCCCCGATGGTCTTGCCCGATTCGGACCAGCCGTTGTCGTCCGCAAAGACGGTAAGGCAGTTAAACATCAGGGATCCGCCGACGATCAGAAGGATGACGGATGCGATACCCGCGGGCTTCTTTTTTCCTCCGCCGCCCCAGTAAACGACCGCAGCGATGAGAGCCGCGCTGACAAGGAAGCGGAAGTAGTAATTATAGCCGAACAGGACCCAGAGCACGACATTTACAGCCGTATACATGAACAGGCCGATCGCCATATAGTACATGACGAGCATGCCTTCGGAATACAGCGGAACGGTCTGCTTCCTTCCGTCATGGAGCCTGCCGTCTGCCGAGCGCACACGGAAACAGGTCTGGCCGAGATCGCTCTGGCCGCCCTGACCGAATGAGAAATAGAACAGGATCGCGAACACAGGCACCGCAAAGGGGTTCCTGATCAGGAATCCGAAAACGACAGCGCCGATCAGTCCTATGCGCATGTAAATGTTGCCGGAAAGGTTGGAAAGGTCGATATAACCGTTGGTGACAGCCATTTCCTCGACACGGTCGGCTATTTTCCGTTCAGACTGCGCATTGGCGCGGGAATTGGCATTCGGACCGGCACCGGCATTGGCACCGGCATTGGGATTGGGGCTGGCATTGGCGTGGGGCGCGGCTTTCTTCCGGGGAGCCCCCGGTCTCGGCGCCACGCCAAGCATCCTTTCATAGTGATCCCTCATATTCCGGACATTCGCGAAGTCTTCGGATATGGCTGCGGATCCGCCCTGCTTTTTCCGCAACATCATCCGCGCGAACAGAAGGCTGAGTCCGAAGGTCAGCGGCGCAACGACCTTGCCCGTCGGCGTCAGCCCGGCGATCTCGAAGGGTGTCGCGCCCTTATATCTTGAGCCCGAATATACCGCGCCGCCGATCAGATAAGGGACGAACGAGATCCTTCCCCAGGTGCCTCTTCCTGCCCACATCGTATCATTGAGCACAGACCAGAAGAAGACATTGAAGACAGTAGACAGTATCGTGACAGGGATCATCATCTTCAGGAGGCGGGGCATGTTTTTGACATATGCCGCGACCCTTGCCTTCAGGAATCCCGAGATCAGAGCCTGATACGATCTGGGTGCCTCCGGATCAGAACAGTATTGCTGAAACGTAGGCTCCTGATACCTGGGATCATTATTCTTGTTATGTACGTTCTGATGCATTTATACTTCCTCCGCCTCGAACATATTTACGAATATGATCGCGAATGGTCATCTGGCTATGGGATTTCCGCAGCCGGAGCAGAACTTGGCATTCGGGCTGATCGGGGATCCGCAGTTCCGGCAGAACCGTACCTTAGGCGGCTGCGGCGCGCTCTGTGGAGCAGACTGAAATGCCGGCTGTTGTGGCACAGTCTGCGGCTGAGGAGCAGACTGAGGTGTCGGCTGAGGATCCCAGGCGGATTGCGGGGCAGGCTCGGGGGCAGGCTGGTATACTGGCTGTGGTTGTGGTGCGGGCTGCGGCACAGGCTCCGGAACGGGCTCCGGCACAGTTGGCGCCACGGGCTCGGGCTGCGCATCACGTTCAAGCTCCGCCTTAAGACGAAGCACTTCACGCTCATACGTATCGCCCTCAAGCGGTATGAACAGCCACCTTACAAAATACTCATAGCCGGAAGCGATCCCGATCGCCCCTTCTGCCGATACAAGGTAGAATTGTCCCTCTTTCAGGGCGCCTTCACCGTTATCGTCAGCCAGGGCGAATGCAAACAGGTCTCTTGCATTGAAATAATTATCCTCGCTGCCATTCAGCCTCCATGCCAGACATACCGGCATCGCATCGCCCAGCGCACTCATCAGATTCTTATAATGTTTCATACTGCATTCTCCATCTAAAAAATCCAATGCCGATCCGGTCAGATACCGGATGTAAAACAATACTTAACTTAAATATAACATATGCATTTTCATCTATGAATCAGTGACAAATGATTGTCATTGACAACTGTCCGGATCAGGAATTTCAGTCCATCAGCTCTTCATTTGCAGGGGTGTTTCTTATATCGAGGGGGATACTCACGGATTTGTAAGGATCTCTGCACAAATACAGCTCGAGAAAACGCTTTTACCTACGTTTCCTTAGTTGCCGGGCAGACTAGGTATACGAAAAGAACTCCGAAGCAAGAAGCATACCTCAAAATAGAAATCGCGGAAACAGCTTATTTCAAGCCATTTCCGCTATCTCAATAACATAAGTGACTCGACTGGCACAAGAGAGACGACCTGTGTATTACTCCCAGGCTCCGGAGGAGCCGGTCCAGGCACCGTCCGGGCCGAGCGTGTAGCCGTCCGGCGTGCTCTCGTTCCGGTACATGCGGCCCTGGTTGCGGCCACGCACAGGTTCGAAGTAGTACCAGTTTCCATCGATCAGCTGCCACCCGGTCAGTAGAGCGCCCTTCCGTCCGTCGGAGACCGGATTCAGATAGTAGCGGTTCTCCTCCCAGTCGATCCACCCGGTCTGCATGAGGCCCGCGCCGCCGAAATAATACCAGTCGCTGCGCCCGTTATAGTAGAGGTAGTTCCACCCCTCCGCGCGGTGTCCGTCAAGATAGGTATAGGACCAGTTTGATCCGTCCTGATTCCAGGTGCCGCCGACAGAGCCCACATAGCCCTTCACCGTCGTGGTGCCGGAGCTTCCGCCGGAGCTGATCCGGGTAATGTCTGCAGTAGTGCTGCTCTGGTTTCCGGAGGCTGCAAGCTTGTAGTTTGCGGCATCTTTGCCCGTGAGGGTGATCCCCGTGATCTTGACGGTCTTATCCCTGCCGGCCTTTTCATCCTCAAAGGTGCCGGTTGCACGCACACTGAGATCGTCGCCTGCGATCATTCCGCTGATCACCACGCTGTCATAGTTCAAAACAGCCGCCGCACTCCGGTCATAGCGTTTGCTGGCAGCCGTGATGCCGGAGACAGTCACCTCCTTTGGCGTCACTGTGAGCGTGCCAAGCGTCTCAGAGGCGATCTCGTAGTTTGCCTCCGCAGCCGTGCCGTCCCAACTGATGCTGTAAGCGTTGGTGCTGCTGCCCGCTTTCGTCTGTGTACCGGCTGCAGCCAATGTCGCCGTCTCTGAATTCACAAGCCCGGTGATGCTTCCCGCTGCACTCAGCGGTGTGCCATCGTAGACCTT
>CAMNFX010000035.1 GCA_946537585.1 uncultured Lachnospiraceae bacterium | reverse complement strand
GTGCGGGATACCCGCCTTCTTCTTCGCCTTCAGATCCGCTGCCAGATCCAGCAGCTCATTGATCTCTGCCGGGGTAAAATCCAGCAGCTTTAAAAAACTTCTTCCTTTCAGGGACATGTTCTGTATCTCCTCTTATTTACAAGCTTCCTTGATGACTGCGACAGCTTCCTTTAAGAGCTCCATCGGGATATTGAGTGCGGGCAGCAGCCGGACCTTGCCGTGCGCGGTAAGGCAGAGCACGCCGTTTTCCAGGCATTTACCGACCACATCTCCTGCCGGCTTTTCGGTATCCAGACCGATCATAAGGCCAAGTCCGGAAACACTCTTTACGCCTTCGATCTTTGCAAGCTCCTCAAAAAGGTAAGCGCTCTTCTCCCGTACTTCGCCCAGCAGCTTCTCATCGATACGGCTCACAACGCTGATCGCTGCCGCACAGGAAACCGGATTGCCTCCAAAGGTCGAGCCGTGATCTCCGTAGCTGAAAACATCCTTTGTTTTCTCTCCGAGCAGCACCGCACCGATCGGAAGGCCGCCGGCAAGGCCCTTGGCCGTTGAAACAACATCCGGCATCACGCCGTAATTCATATAGGCGTACATCTGGCCGCTCCTGCCGTTTCCGGTCTGGACTTCGTCCACTACAAAGACGATATCCTCATCCGCACAGAGCTTTGCGATGCCGTCCACAAAGTCCTGATCCAGGGCACGCACACCGCCTTCTCCCTGCACAAGCTCTACCATGACAGCAGCCGTCTTATGGGCATGAACGGTCTCGATCAGCTTCGGAAGATCATTTGCCGGTGTGTGTACAAAGCCGGGAGTAAGCGGCTGGAACAGCTTGTGAAAGGCATCCTGTCCCGTTGCTGCCAGGGTCGTCAGCGTCCGTCCGTGGAAGCTGTTCTCCAGGGTTACGATCGTCGAATACTCCGGGCCTTTTTTTTCTGCAGCATATTTCCTGGCTGCCTTGATGGCTCCTTCATTGGCCTCTGCTCCGGAGTTCCCGAAAAAGACCTTCTTCATACCGCTCTTCTCGCAGAGAAGCTTCGCCAGCTTTGCGCACGGCTCTGTATAATACAGGTTGGAGGTGTGCTGCACCTTCCCGATCTGCTCGATCACGGCCTGCTGCCATGCTTCATCAGCGATGCCGAAGCTGGTCACGGCAATGCCGGAGCCGAGGTCAATGTATCGCTTTCCGTTTTCATCAAATACCTCCGAGCCCTTGCCGGATACGATACAGACGGGGAAACGCTTATATGTGGATGCTACATAGGTGTTGTCGATTTCATAGATGGTACTCATATCTTTTCTCCTTAAGTATCCGCCGTCAGCATCGTGCCGGCGCCTTCATCCGTCAGAAGCTCCATAAGGATCGAATGGGGCACGCAGCCGTCCATGATGATGCACTGCCCGACGCCCATCCCGATCGCCTTGATGCAGGAATCCACCTTGGGGATCATGCCGCCGTTGATAACGCCTGTGTCATACAGATGCTCGGCTTCGGTAACGGTCAGGCTGCTGATCAGCGTGGACGGGTCATAGCGGTCCCTTAAGATACCGGCGATATCCGTCATCATGATCATGTTTTCCGCCTTCAGGGCACCCGCGATATAGGCCGCGGCAGTATCGCCGTTGATGTTGTAGACATTGCCCTTGGCGTCGCAGCCGAGGGTGGATACGACGGGAATATATCCCTTTTCCAGAAGGTCCATGATTGGGGCAATATTGATCTTCGTGATCTTTCCGACATACCCGAGCTTCTCGTCCTTGAAATCCGCCTCGATCAGGCGGCCGTCCATGCCGGAGATGCCCATGGCATTGCCGCCGTGCACCTGCAGGAGATTTACCAGGGTCTTGTTGATCTTGCCGGCAAGGACCATCTCCGCAATGTCCACAGTCTCGCGGTCGGTCACTCTTAAGCCGCCTACGAACTCGGATTTCTTTCCGAGACGGCTCATCAGATCATTCATCTCCGGTCCGCCGCCATGTACCAGTACGACCTTTACGCCGATCAGCCAGAGCAGGACGATGTCCTGCATGACCTGCAGCTTCAGTTCTTCATTGATCATGGCGTTTCCGCCGTATTTGATGACTACGATCTTATTGTTGTACTGCCGGATATAGGGCAGTGCCTGGGTCAGGACTTCTGCCCGTTCGGCATTGGATAACGCTCCGTTCATAATGCTCACCTCGTATTGCGTGCTTATCAGAAGGCGTTTTAAGAAACGCTCTTTCAGATCCTGCGATTTTTCAGCTCCGGTAGTCTCCGTTGATCTTTACATAGTCATAGGTAAGATCACATCCCCAGGCTGTCGCGGCAGCATCGCCGCTGTTTAAGCCGACCAGGATATCGATCTCCTTTTCAAGGAGGATCTCCTTGGCCTTTTCCTCGGAAAATGCCACACCCGCACCGTTTTTGCAGACGGCGATCTCGCCTTTTGCAGAGAGGAAGCTTACATCGATCTTCTGTACGTCCACATCCGCGCCCGAATAGCCGATGGCACAGAGCACACGGCCCCAGTTGGCATCTGCGCCGAACATGGCCGCCTTAAGAAGGGAGGAACAGATCACGCTTTTTGCGACTGTCTTTGCGGTCTGCTCATCCGCGGCACCGGTGACCTTACATTCAAGAAGCCTGGTCGCTCCCTCGCCGTCTCCTGCGATCATGCGGCAAAGATGCATCGTGACCGTATTGAGTGCCTCCATAAAGACGGCAAAATCCGCATCATCCTTTGTGATCTCGGGATTTCCCGCCAGGCCGTTCGCCAGGATGGAGACCATGTCATTGGTAGAGGTATCTCCGTCTACGGAGATCATGTTGAAGGTCTTCTGAATATCCGTAGACAATGCCTTCTGAAGCATGGCAGGTGCAATGGCGGCATCGGTGGTGATAAATACCAGCATGGTCGCCATGTTGGGGTGGATCATGCCGCTGCCCTTTGCCATACCGCCAAGCCGGCAGGTCTTCCCTCCGAGAGTAAACTCCACTGCCGCTTCCTTCATCACGGTGTCCGTGGTCATGATCGCAGCCGCCGCATCCTTGTCTCCCGTATAGGAGAGCCCTGCAGTAAGCTCTGTCATCGACTGTTCGATCGGCGAAAGGTTCAGAGGCTGTCCGATGACGCCCGTGGATGCCACGATCACGTCAGTCTTTGCCACTCCCGTATGTGTCTCCACCAGGGCAGACATCCTTTCTGCAATCTCAATGCCGTCCGCGTTGCAGGTATTGGCGTTGCCGCTGTTGCAGATCACAGCCTGCGCTTTTCCGTCCGCGATATGGGCTTTGGTCACCGTAAGGGGAGCGCCCTTTACCAGGTTGGTCGTATAGACTGCCGCAGCACTTGCCAAAACGTCACTGACCACAAGGGCCAGATCCTTTTTTGTTGTATTGGGACGGATACCGCAGTGCAGTCCGTTCGCTTTAAAACCCTTTGCAGCACAAACGCCGCCCGGAATCAGTTGCATCGTTCCTTCCTTTCAGCCTGCTTAAACGGTCAGGCCCGTTTTCTCATCAACGCCCAGCACGATATTCATGTTCTGGATCGCGGCGCCGGACGCGCCCTTTCCGAGATTGTCAAACAGGGATACCAGCAGTATCCTGTCTTCATTTCCCGCTGCCGTGATCACCATATCATCCCTGCCCGACATGCGGTTTCCTGCGATCAGACCGCCGTCATCCGCGCTGTCTTCAAAGCGCACCAGGCCCGGACGGTCGTTATAATAGCTGCGGTAGAAGGCCCGGACCTCCTCCACGGATGCATTGAGATCCGAGGCGAATACCGGCACCGTCACCTCCATGCCGCTGTAGTAGTCAGCCACGATGGGGCAGAAAACCGGAGCAGTATCAAGCCCGCATATCTTCTGCATCTCCGGAAGATGCTTATGCTTCTGGGTGATACCATACTGACGGGGCGCATTGAGCAGAGGATCTCTTCCCGAAAGCGCAGCTTTTTTGGAGGCGGCGTCACAGTTCAGGCAGGATGCATCCATGTCCTCGCCGCTTTCATACTGTTCGATCATCTTCTTGCCGCCGCCCGAATATCCGGTCAGAGAAAAGCTGCTTAAGTGCGCATCCTTTTTCAGAAGACCGCCCTCGACCAAAGGTGCGACGAGGGAGATAAAGCCGCTTGCGTGGCAGCCGGGATTAGCGATGCGCTTTGCGCTTTGGATCCTCTCACGATATCCTGTAAGCTCGGCAAAGCCATAGGCCCAGCCGTCTGCCGTGCGGTGTGCCGTCGAGGTATCGATGATCACCGTATCACTTCCTTCCGCGAGTGCCACTGCTTCGATCGCAGCGGCATCCGGGAGGCACAGAAAAGCCACATCCGCATCAAAAATTGCCTTTTTTCTTGCTTCCGGATCCTTTCGAAGCTCACCCCCGAGTGTGATCAGCTCCAGATCCTTTCTTTCCTTCAGTCTGTCATGAATACGCAGGCCGGTGGTACCGGCACTTCCGTCAATAAAAATCCTGGTCATATACAGCCCCTGTTATCCTATAAAGCTGCAGATAAAAATGCTGATTCAGCTTTTCACTGCAGCGGGTGATCGTTCCTTACATGTTCTCAAGCTGCGCGCGCACCCAGGCGATCTGTTCCTTTACCGACGCCGTGCTTGTTCCGCCCCTGGAGATACGCTTTTCCACACAGTTTTCGATATTGATATCTTCGTAGACATCTTCTTCAAAGAGCTCGCTGTATCCCCGGTATTTTTCAATTGGGTAACTCTCAAGCACGAGACCCTCCCGGATACAGTCAGCCACGATCTCTCCGGAGATCTTGTACGCAGTGCGGAACGGCATGCCCTTCTTTACAAGGTAATCCGCAAGATCCGTTGCATTGATAAAGCCGCCCTGCGCCGCCTTCAGCATGTTGTCCGGAAGCACCCGCATGGTATCCGCCATCGGCGCCATCACCTGGAGGCAGAGCTTTGCGGTATCCACTGCATCAAACACCGCCTGCTTATCCTCCTGCATATCCTTGTTATAGGCAAGCGGAAGCCCCTTAAAGGCGGTGAGAAGCCCCATCAGATCACCGTAGACCCGTCCGGTCTTTCCGCGGATCAGCTCCGCCATATCCGGATTCTTCTTCTGCGGCATGATCGAGGAACCGGTCGTATAATTATCGGAAAGCTCAATAAATTTGAACTCCCAGCTCGACCACAGTACGATCTCCTCGGAAAAACGGCTCAGGTGCATCATCAGGATCGAAAGGGCGCTCATCATCTCCAGGCAGAAATCCCGGTCCGATACGCCGTCGATGCTGTTCATCGCAATATCGTCAAATTCGAGAAGCCCGGCCTCATATACGCGGTCCGTCTCATAGGTCGTACCTGCCAGAGCACAGCAGCCGATAGGCGAGACATTCATCCGCTTCACGCAGTCCGAAAGCCTGCCGTCATCCCGAAGAAGCATCATGGCATAGGCAAGAATATGCTGCGGGAACAAAATGGGCTGCGCCCGCTGAAGATGCGTATAACCCGGCATGACCGCTTTCATGTTCTGCTCCGCAACACGGACCAGCACTTCGATCAGTTCCCGGATCAGAGCATGCAGCTCCTTTGCCTCATCGCGAAGATACATCCGAAGGTCCAGTGCCACCTGGTCGTTGCGGCTTCTTGCGGTATGCAGGCGCTTGCCGACATCTCCGAGCCTCTCGGTAAGGACCTGCTCCACGAACATATGAATATCCTCACAGCTCATATCAAAGCTGAGAGCTCCGCTCTCAAGGTCCTCAAGGATCTTTTCGAGTCCTTCGATCAGCTGGTCCGCATCCTTCTTCGGGATGATCCCCTGTTTTCCCAGCATGGCCGCATGGGCCTGGCTGCCCCGGATATCCTGCCGGTACATCCGGCAGTCCACGCCTATGGATGAATTCAGTTCATCCGCCAGCTGATCCGTTTCTCCGGAAGTTCGTCCGGCCCACATCTTTGCCATGTATTCTCTCCTTAAGTTTGTTTCGAAAAACCGAAATGTCCTTCGGATCTCTGCCTGGATATGCAGAGGACCCGACGGGACATTTCAACGGTTCTTATCCTGATAACTGCTGACTGAACAGCCAGTTGCTTTTTCTGTTTGCTGATTGGTTAACGTGTTCCTCTGTTTACAGGCGTCCCTGCTCACGAAGCGCCTGCACCTTGATCGGAAGGCCCCAGAGGTTGATGAAGCCTGCTGCCTGTCCCTGGTCATAATCGCTCTCGCCGAAGGTCACCAGATTCTCCGAGTACAGAGAGTACGGTGAGGTGGTGCCTGCCGGAATGATGTTGCCCTTGTAGAGCTTGAGCTTGACGGAACCGGTCACAAACTTGTTGGACTCGTTTGCGAATGCGGTCAGAGCCTCCTGCAGCGGGCTGTACCACTTGCCGTTGTAGATGAGATCCGCGTAATCTACAGCCAGCTTCTGCTTCACATGAAGCGTATCCTTGTCGACCGTGATCATTTCGAGCTGCTCATGTGCCTTATAAAGAATGCTGCCGCCCGGTGTCTCATACACACCGCGGTCCTTCATGCCGACGAGACGGTTCTCCACGATGTCGATAATGCCGATGCCGTTTGCGCCGCCGAGCTTGTTGAGCTTCTCGATGATTTTGGAGGCCTTCATCTTCTCGCCGTCGATGGCGACCGGAGCACCTGCTTCGAAATCAATGGTCACATAGGTCGGCTCATCGGGAGCCTGTACCGGGGAAACGCCCATCTCCAGGAAGCCGGGCTTATCATAATCGGGTTCATTGGCCGGATCCTCAAGGTCGAGTCCCTCATGGCTTAAGTGCCAGAGATTCTTGTCCTTGGAGTAATTGGTCTCACGGCTGATCTTCAGGGGAACATTGTGTGCTTCCGCATAATCGATCTCCTCGTCACGGGACTTGATATCCCACTCACGCCACGGAGCAATGATAGGCATATCCGGAGCAAAACGCTTGATCGCAAGCTCAAAACGTACCTGGTCGTTGCCCTTGCCGGTCGCGCCGTGACAGATCGCGTCAGCGCCTTCTGCAAGTGCGATCTCAGCAAGCTTCTTGCCGATCACAGGGCGGGCAAACGCGGTGCCAAGAAGGTAGGTCTCATACTTGGCATCCATCTTGAGCGCCGGAATGATGATGTCGTCCACCATTTCGTCTACAAGATCCGCCACGATCAGCTTGGAGGCGCCGGTCTTCAGAGCCTTCTCTTCAAGACCCTCCAGCTCGTCTGCCTGGCCGACATTGCCCGCAACGGCGATGATCTCGGGGTTATTATAGTTTTCCTTCAGCCAGGGGATAATGATGGACGTATCCAGTCCGCCTGAGTAAGCCAGTACGATCTTCTTTATATTTTCTTTTTTCATCGGGGTCTCCTCCCTGTATAATGATGTTTCGATCTGATGATCCGGGGTAATCTTTCATCCGCTTTTTGCTGCGTGATGATCTTAGATGCTGATCAGTTACGATCTTAGGACATAATACTCGTCTTATCCTGCTTTGTCAATCATGAAAATGAATAAAAATTCATTAATAATGAAATTAAATGCATATATTTATGCACATAAGCCGAACGATCATGCATATGAAAGTAATATTTATTCACACTATGCAGTTCTGCGCCTGCCGGGCTCCAAAGAGCCCGCTCTGCCCCGGGGGCTGTGCGGCGGTCATTCAGGCCGTTCTGCTTTTTTCACTTCCGCAAGATTGGTATGCTGCGGATTGCCCTTTGCGAGCGCTGTCGGCCGGTAAGCCGTCAGGGTATTGATGCTGCCGCGCATGTCGACCCCGTCCGCACCAGGCGTAAACCACGCCCCCTGAGGCATTGCGCACACGCCCTTCATCACGCGGTCCGTGACCCTGACCCTGATGCGGAGCCTGCCGCGGTCATTGAATACCTCCGCAAGGTCATCGTCTCCGATCCCCCGCGCTTTTGCGTCCTCCGGATGCATCCAGAGCCTCTGCGGCTCCAGTCTCTCCATCTGCGGGTTATTGTCATGGATCGTATGGCAGCGGCGCCTGGTATGCCAGCCGATCAGCTGCAGCGGGTACTTTTTCCTTAATTCGGATGCCGGTCCCTCAAGAGGTTCCTGATAGACCGGAAGTGCCGGGATCATCGGATCGCGCATGTCATACAGCCTCTTTGAGAAGATCTCGATCTTTCCGGAGGGCGTTTTGAACGGGTGGTGCTCCGGATCACGGATCTGATCGGCATAGGCCACAAAGGAAGCCGCCTTTTTGTAGGCATGTCCTCCCTTTTTCCGGAAGCCTTCATAATCCGGAAGGTCTTCATAGACAGGATCACCTGTGTTCTCCGCCCGGAAGCCCTCATAGATATCCCGAAGCCATTCCTCCATGGTCTCATGCCCTTCAGACCATGCCTCCCACAGTCCGAGGCGCTTTGCCAGCTCTCCGATCCAGGAGTATTCGCTGCGGGATTCAAAGAGCGGTTCGATCAGCTTATGGTTTGACAGGAGATAATGTCCGGATCTCCACGGTCCCGTGATATTGTCCTCCTCCAGAAAGGAAGGAGCGGGCAGCAGAAGATCCGCAAAGCGGGCGCTCGGCGTCATGAAAACGTCTGAGCACACAATGAACTCCGCTTTTGTTTCGTCTTCCAGAAGCTTTGCCGTCCCGTAGATATCCGAATGCTGGTTGATCAGCACGTTCCCGGCGATACAGAAAACCATTTTTGCGTCAGAAGAAAGCTTTCTGACACCGCGCACACCGTCAGCGGCTGTCATGGATGATCCGTGTGAGATGGCATCCGGCCAGGTAAAGCAGGAAATGCTTCCCCGGTAAGGATTATTCGGCACGGGAAATACCGGTATCCTTTCCTCCGCCGGATTCCCGGTCCCCGCAGCGCTTCCGCCCGGGATGCCGACATTGCCGGTAAGACAGGTCAGCATGATCAGGGCAAGGGAAGCATGCTCTCCGTGTTCGGTGCGCTGAAATCCGAGGCCGGGCAGCAGGCAGGCCGGTTTTGTTTTCGCATACTCCCTTGCAAGCCGGCGGATCGTCTCTGCAGGGACGCCGGTGATCTCTTCGGCCCATTCGGCTGTTTTTGCCGTACCGTCGAGCTCTCCGGAGAGGTATGCCTGATAGTTTTGCTCCTTCGGAACTCCCTCCGGCATATGATCCTGATCGAATCCGAGACAGTACCGGTCCATGAAGGCCTGGTCCTGAAGATTTTCCTGAAGAATGGTGTAAGCCATGGCTGCAGCAAGAGCAGCATCGGAAGACGGGCGGATCGCGATCCATTCGTCCGCAAGCTTTTCGGCCGTATCAGACCTCCTCGGATCGATCACTATGACCTTCGCGCCGTTTTTCTTTGCCTTATTTATATAGAAGGAGGTCTGCGGGGAAAAGACAGTCTCCACCGGGTTATGTGCCCAGAGAATAAGGAGCTTCGTGTTGGCCAGATCCTCCACACTGTTTCCGCTCAATGCATCCCCGTAAGCATAGGGCGTTGCGATCCGTGTCTGGATGGAGCTGTAGGATCCGTAATGATCGAGGAAGCCGCCGTCCAAGGCAAGAAGGCGCGTAAGGAGCGCATTCGGCCGTATCACGGCGGAAACGCCCCAGCCATAGATCGGCATGCGGGAACCGGGTCCGTACGTATCCCGGATCCTGACCCACTCCTCATAAAGTCTGTCCACAGCTTCTTCCCAGCTGATCCTTTTAAACCGTCCCTCGCCCCGCTTTCCGATCCTCAGCATCGGATATCTCAGGCGTTCGGGCGAAAGATAGGTCCTGCGGTAGCCCGTATGCCGTACGCAGGCGCGAAGCCCGGGAAGATCGATCTGCGTACCTGCTCTTAAGCCTGTGAGGCACCCGTCCTGTACGGTCGTATCCAGGGGGCATCTGCCGCCGCAGTTATTTCTTCCCGCGGTATAGATAAGCTCCTCCTTACCGTCCGGGATCTGCGGATCCGGTCCGTTCAGATA
>CAMNFX010000034.1 GCA_946537585.1 uncultured Lachnospiraceae bacterium | reverse complement strand
TGTACAGAACATGTCTGACCGCGTTCTGATCGCCTTCTACCTGGAACATGAATGCGAAATGAACAGTATCCGGATCGACTGTCTCGACCTTCAGACCATTCTGATCAGTGATCTCTTTCAGGATGTCAGCCCGGAACGAATCCGGGAGCATTGCGCACTCATAATCGCCCTGGTATCCGTTATTGGACTGGCTGGTGTAGTAATCCATATTATCTGCACGGAAAACCTCGGAGTCGCCCTGCGGATCAAGGGAAAGAGAAACAGAACCCGGAAGCATGACCGGAGTTCCATATGTAACAGTGCCGTCAGCTGCAAAGGTTGCGACTGCATACGCTGCGGATTTTAATCCAAACTTAACCTTATTGGCCATTTGTGTCCTCCTGTGTTATCAACACTTCCATCTCGTATACAGTCTCGTGCATACGTTCGGAATCAATAAACTGCTCAGACTTACGGTAAGTAAGCTGGGCAGCTGCAAGTGCATCCTCAATCAGGTCCTCATAAAAGAAGTCCTTGCTATAGGAATAAAACTCAATTGTCAGCTCTGTGATCCGCTGATAATTGGTGTCATCAGCGTACAGATCATCAGAGTCCTCATAATAAAAGACGACGAACGGTGGGGCCTGCGGCGTGTTGTCAGGGAACTGATAATACGCATAAGGCAGACCGAACGACTCGATCATCGTCTTGATCTCTTTGTATGTCATTGTATGTGCGTAATCGCCTCCTCGACCTTGCGCGGCAGCTCGGACTGTGCCCATTCCTCAACGGGCTTGATATGCGGTATAGCTCTGACATTTCCGAAGGTACGCCTGGTACCGTTCCGGCTTACGTGTCCCTTTTCCAGAAGATGGGCGAGCCGGTAGTGTTCCTGATTATGGACCACCCGGCTTTTCATGAATCGGCCTTTTGGTACATCATCAGCTATCCAGTCGCGAATATAAGCACCGGTGCCTCCAATGCCGCCCGAAGCTCTCAGCTTTTGTGCGGCTTCATCGGATACATCTTCAACGGCCTTTTCCAACACGTCATAAACATCGTCGCCATACTTGCCCAGAATTTCCTGAATCGCGTTACTGAGGTCGATAGGCTTGATTTTCTTACGACTTGCCATTGGTGCCGCCTTTCCGCTCACAGTAAAGCTCCACCTCATCTGTACCCGGTACGTGATAGGTCCGATAGATGCTATAGGTCTGACCATCAAACTCGCAGACTGTCTCGCCGCAGTAGTCAGCCGCGAAAACGATGAACTCGTACGCCGGATTTAATCCGTTCCTGCCAGCTTCGTAAAACTCAGCCCTGGATACGGAAAGCACACGGCAAAAAACACGGCGCTTTGTGAGTGTCTCAGTGATCACTCCATATTCATTTCGGGCCGGCTCGGAAGCCAGCAGGTAGAGGATATCATCCATTCGTTGTGCCCTTCATCTTCTCGGCAAACAGCCGATTATTAAGTGCATAACGCAGCATCCGGGGCATCCCCGGACCGTCTGCGCGTTTACGCCACAGCCAGGCTGCATACATAACAACCAGCGACATGTCGCCGATCGCCGTAGTATCAAGAGAAATGCCCTCGCGGGTGATCTCCGTCTGGGCATTCTCAAGATACTGTGTCAGTCTGTAATCGTACGCCGTGGTCGTTATCCCGAGGTCATACTTCAGCATCTCCAGCACGGCGTCACCTCATCAGGCGTTAGCTGCGTCAGCTGCGAAGGTCATAGCTGCAGTCGGAGCAGTACCTGCGATGCCGATGGCTGCGAAAGCCTCAGCGATCACCGGAACGCCGTCGTAGCGAGCGGTACCCTTGAATACGGTCTGATCCTGGATGAAGAAAGCGTGCTCAGAGCTTGCGAACTTGGAGCCTGCCCTCTCAGCGAGGAGATAAAGCTCGAAGTAACCAGCGATGATCACGTTATCCGGGATAAAATCGAGGACCTCAAGATCGCCGCCTACGACCGGCATAGTACCGCCGATACCGGAAACGATCGCGCCTGCAGCGTTAATGCTCATAGCTTCGACCTGCAGCTTGGTGTAGGTGGTCTCGTTCATGACCCAGGTCTTAGCGCCGCGTGCATACTTGCCTTTGATAGCAGCAGCTGCGGTCAGGATGCTCTGGAAGAGCTTGATGCCGGTGGAGTTCGCTGCGGTGATGGTCACGACGTTGCTGGTGTGCAGATCAGCCCAGGGTCTTGCCGTTGCCGGATACCCGGACGGAGCCTCGGTCTGTACAAGACGGGAAACAACACCCTGCGGCATCTTCATAGCGGTGGAAGCGTTACGGCCGTACAGGATAGCCTTGTCAAGTGCAAAACCGATCGCCTGGCCAAGTGCATCGAGCAGAGTAGCTGCAAGATCGATGTCGCTGTCCTCAAGGACCGCGTTGCAGACCTTGAAGTAGCCGCCAACCTTGAAGCAGTCAACCTCGACATCATTGAAGCCGAGGCTGAGCTCGTTCAGCACAGCGCAGCAGTCAGTCCAGATAGCCTCCGGGACGGAGCCCATGATGACCTCTCTGCCGGTGCCGCCGATCGGTCTGACGGTTACGTGTCTGTACAGCTTGCTGTATACGGTTACGTTCTCACGGAGCAGTCCCAGGAAAACTTCCGGGATAGTAAGGCCGACATTGGTCAGCGCTCTTTTCTCGGAAATGCAGGATCTAATCTCTGCGAGGTATGCCTTAACCTCCTCACGCTCAAACAGAGCAGTACGCTCCTGGATGCTCATCTTGCCGAAGATCTTGTCTCTGGTGTTCATATCTTTGATTTCCTTTCTTTCTTCCGGAGCCGGTGCTGCCGGTGCCGGATCGGTTGCCTGTGCAGCCTCTTCAGCTGCGATGCTGTTCTCAAGCTCGGAGATCTGTCTCTCCAGCTCGCCCTTCTGGGTCTCGTGCTCTGCTTTTTCAGTCTCATAAGAGGCGATCGCCTCATCTACAGCAGAGCGCTCTTCATCAGTGCCCGCCTCCTCGATGGATGCCTCGAGGTCCTTCTCACGGGTCTCAAATTCTGCGTCCTTCACTCTCAGTGCTTCGAGTGCCTTCTGGGCATCGTTAAGCCTTTTCCGGAGCATAAGTACCTTAAGTGCCATTATGTAACCTCTCTTTCGCCTTTTCTCTCCAGGCGGACAGCTCACGCTGGCGGATTTCGTCACGGGTCCGCTCTCTTGCCGAGATGTTCGTCTGTTCGTATGCGGGGAATGTGCAGCAGGAGACCTCATAGAGATCCACGTCCTTGATCGTCCAGTGAATGCTTCCGTCCTCACGGATGTCGGTATCCTCGGAACGGATGTCAAAGCCGAAAGAACACTGGTCAACATCACCGCGCTTCACACGCTCATACAGGTTCATCGCGTCAACATCGTTCGGATTGATGTCGATATGTCCCCATAAGCCGTGTGCATCTTCACGCAGCTGTAAAGTGTTGGCCTTTGTCCTTCCGAGCACCAGTGTGGTGTCATGGTTGATCAGGGCCCGGATGTCTCCGGAGATCGTCCTCGAGAAAGCGCCCTGGGCAACGGATTCACTCATGCCCAGGCCGATCTCATAGTTGCTATCAAAAACAGCGAAATACCCCTCGATCGAAAGAGCACCGCTGTCATCCCTCGTGATAAATTCGGTCGGTACAGACCTTGTCTGTCTCAGATCTCTCGTCATTTCTTTTTTCCTTTCTTCGGCTTTTCCTCGACCGGAGCGTCTGCCGCCTTCGGGCAGTCACCGGCCTGCGCGGTCTGCTGCCACCTGCAGTTAAGCTGGCACATGTAGACGTGCACGCAGAGCGCGTCGTCCTTCTTGCAGTAGACCCGGTTATCCTTCAGCTTTCTGTAGCCGTGCTTGCAGATCATAAAATCCATATCAGTCTCCTCCAGGTACGAGCTTCTTCTGAGCGCCGCTCAGATCATACGGTATGTAGTTTTCCAGGATCTTGTACTCCTTCAGGCCTGCCGGGCTCATGTGCATCCGATCACGCCACTCGTCGCCATTGACAAAACCACGGTCGGCGCCGGCAAGCAATACGTCGGATGTCGCCTTCAGGTCGTAGTCCATCAGACTCCAGACATTAAAGGTCAGATACCATGCCGGATTGAGGATCAGCTTTTTGGTCATCTCCATCGCGATCGATTTTGCCAGCGGCATGATCGTGGACTGGATGAACATGTTCCACTCGTCGCGCTTATACTCACCGACACCCAGCACGAACGCCGGGACACCAAACAAGGCGGCGACCGTCTTCTTGTTGAGCTGGACCGTGTCGGCGATCGCGAGGTCCGCGAGCGTCAGCGGTTTGACCTGGTCGACCTCAAACTGCTCCGCAGGGATCAGCCACGGGTCTCCGGTCTTCGCGGGCCGGACATAACTGTCGAGGAGCTTCTGACGGCCCTCCGGAGAAGCAAACTCCTCCGTCAGGGCATCAACTTTTACGATGATGCTCGGCTTGTACTCGGAACTCATAAAAGCCTTCTCTGTCTTTGCCGCCTGCTTCAGGTTATCGGCGAGATCCTGCAGGGACACTGTCAGGCCGCAGCCTTTCCAGAGGTACGTCGGATCCGGGTTATATACGAAGTGCAGCACAGACTGTGGGTCCCGTTCCGCGCCGTCGATCATGACCTTGTAATCGCGGAAGCTGTTGCCGACCGGCAGAAAGCTCACACGCGAAGCGCTGATCGGCTCCAGGGACTGCAGCAGGCCCTTCCATGTGTGCGGGGCCACGACACTGTTGCCCTTGCCATAGAGCAGCAGGTTCATCACGATGGCCTCCATCCAGGTCGACCTGGTCATGGTGGGCATCGGATCGATGTCGATCGCCCGTGAGAGCTCGTTCACGATCCGGACGTCACCGTTCTCCGTGTTGTTCATCAGGTGGATCGTCGCGGAGCTTAGGATCATCGCGATCTTTCTGCAGGCCGCTACGATCTCCGGGTTCCTGTCCAGACGCACATAACCACTCAGACAGATGTCAGAGTCGGACAGCCAGATCGCGGTGTAGCTCTTCGGAGTCGTCGCCGTAGAGCCTCGTCTGTTTTTAATCTTCTTCTTGCTCATTCCTTCTTATCTCCAAACCAGGCGCTCGCCTTCTTGCTCTTCGCCTGGGCCTCGATCATCCGGAGGCAGGCAAATACCGAAGCGTCGAACAGGTCAATTCTGTGCTCCGGCTGTATCTTTTCATACTGGACCGCGTCGTCGGTCTTCTCGACAGCGGAAACATTCTGCACACAGTACTCATAGGCTTCTGAGTGCATATAGTAAAAGAGCCCGTCCTTCACGGCCTTTTCGATATGCCGGAAGCCCTGGCTCTTCAGGTAGAAATACTGCGGCTGATCAATGATCTTAAAACCGGCCTTTTTCATCGCCGGAAAGTATTCCTCTCCAGCAAACTTCCGGTCGTGTCCGACCTGGGCGATCTTAAAGCCCATGTGCTTCATGCGCAGAAACCAGTTGACTATGTCCGCGATATTAACAGTCGGGCTGTTGCACATGGTCAGCAGGCCATCATCAGCCCAGCCGAACAGAGGGATGTTGTCCTCGTCTGCCTTCCTGGCTGCCTGCGTGACCGGGAAGAATGCGTGCGTGATGCAGATATCTATGCCTTTATAATTGCCATACAGCGCAGCAGCCGTTAGGTCGTACATGCGCGAGAGATCGGCGCCGCCGTACCACTGGATCGGAAGCTTCGCCAGCTCCTCCAGCGTCCAGCTGTACTGCTGATCGGACCGGCGAAACTCCTCGATATCGAACCAGGCCTTTATCGCTGATGTGAAAATGTTCAGAGATTTCGCAAAAAAGTCCTTGCGCTGCTGCGGGTCGTTCTGGGCCTGCAGCGAGTCGTTCAGGATCTCAGCGGGCCGGATCGTCACGCCATAATTCGGGTTTGCCATCTCATGGACTGCCGGATTCGTGTAGTCGATCTCTCCGTCTTCGCCCGGATTCGCGCAGCAGATGAAAATAAAATACTGCTCATCCCTGATCGTACCGTCGAGGACCTGCCGGCAGTACTTCAGGCGCTGAGCCAGGAAGCCCTGCGCATCATCGCCGGCTGTCGAGATCCCGATCAGGAGCTTGTTCGTATAAGCCTTCTGGCATTCCTTGAACAGGTTGTACTGCTTCGGCTGCTTGAAGGCATGGATCTCATCGCAGATACAGAGGTTCGCGTTCAGAGAGTCCTGCGCGTCCGGATTCGCTGCGAGTGCCCGAATAAAAAACGATCCATCAGGAAGCTGCGCCTCCATCGAGTGCTCGTTATTGTTGTCGATTACTTTTACCAGTCCGCCCTTCTTGCCGCGGACCTGCTTCTCTCCCATGCGCTCCACATTGTAGTCGAGGAAGTTGAAAGCCTCCAGCGACTGCATGAGCGCCGCGCTCGTGATGTAGCACTTCGATCCGGAACGCCGGTACCAGAGTGATAATGCCCAGGCCAATGCCGCCGCAAAACCGGTCTTGCCGTTCTTTCGCGGCATGTAGATCAGTGCCTCATGGAAGCGAACGATGTCCGTACCTTTCAGCTTGAATCCAACCAGGTTATAGATGATGAACTTCTGGAAGGGCTGCAGGATGAACGGCGTGCCGCGGAGCGGGTTTCCGGCAAGATCTTCGCCCTGCTGGTGGCAGAGTGTCGTCTCGATCACACCGATGCAGAACTCCGGACCGGTATGGCTCAGCTCGTAATCCGGGTTATCGAGATCCCGGAAAAACCGGTCAACCGCCTGGCGCCGTTCCAGGTTTGCGAGGATCCTGCCGCCGCGGATGCCTTCCGCATAGTCGAGGACCTGCCGCCAGTGATCATGCGCCATCGCTCAGCCTCAAAAGCGCTGCAGCCAGCGGCGACTCGTCCTGTTTCTTCTGGACGGCTGCGTCGTTGATGCGCTTTAAGCCCGCCGGAGTCAGCCCGAGATCCCGCCAATAGGCCAAAGCGTCACGGTTGAGTTCGTTCACTGTCTTCAGAAGCGGATTCTGCTTCAGGACCGTCTCTCCCTGGGTATTCGTCACCGGATAGACCATTACGCTGCCGCTCTCCTCAAAATCGGCGACAGCCTTGTCCCTTCGTTCCAGAATGCCGGCCAGGGTGTCCATCGGACCAGCAAAAGAGGCCTGATATGTCCCGACTGCCTTCACAGCTTTTTTAATTTTTCGGAGCCATTCGGCCTTTGTCATAAAAAAATCCTCAAACTTCTTTTAGAGTTGGAAAAAGCCCCCTCGCCCGGTGCCCCGGTGGTCAGATATCACACACGCACACGGGGGAGGGTAGCTGCCAATCATCGAAACCGGCTGCCACCTTTTTCGGGATGCATTTTATTGTGGCATTCCGCGCACAGGCTTTTTAAATTATTAGGGTCATAGGCAAGCTCCGGATGTTCATCCAGATGCTGGATGTGGTGCACTGTAGTCGCTTGCCTGAGCCTTCCGTATCGTTTACACTCCTGGCATCGATACCCATCGCGCCGAAGGATCACAGCACGCAGCCGCTTCCACTTCGAGCTGTGATAGAACTCATCTATATTGATCATAATGTATTCGCTGCGGAGCCCGCGCCAGGCGGGAGGAAATTACAAAAGGACAGGCGTCTCCGTCTGTCCTTCTCTTGCTCGTACACCGTACCATATAACAGTACTAACATACAATCACATCAGCTCAGATAAATGCAGCACCGCCCTCTTCCTCAGTCTGTACGTATGCTGCAGGCTCTTGTCTATGATATCCGCTACGTCTTCCATGGTCAGGCGCTTAACATAGTATGCTGTCAGTATTACAGCTTCCCTGTCATCCAGCTTATTAATCGCCGTGCTGATCTCCAGTATCAGCCTGGCCTTCTGCTGTTTCATACGCCGGATCTTGTCCTCGAGATCCAGCACGGCAGCAGCTACATCGGACAGCTTATCTTCCGGAGATGTCTGGACCACGTCCTTATCATACCGGATCGCAGCCGGAAGCAGACAGGTCTGCAACTCCTCATGCTGCAGACACAGCCGCAGTATCGACAGCTCCAGTCTGCGCGGTCTGAGAAGATAGTCATATGTTTCTGTTATCGTCATCTGCATTCATCTCCTTGCAATTGAAGAAGGTTTTAAGCCCCGCAGCATATCCAAGTGAATCAAGGGTATCTGCCATCAAGGCTACAGCTTCTTCCAGAGTCTTCTTCTTTTTCATCTCGTCCTCAAATGCAGCTGGTGTAATAATCATAATGCTCTGCCTCCTCTCCTATACTCGTTTGACTTCCTTGCCGCAGTTCGGACAATACACATCCGTCCCTTTAAGGTCCGTCCCACATGATCCGCATCGCATCCAGCCATTTGAGATCCTGGGTTCGACTGGCTGGTGCCTACGGAACTCATACGTCACACGGTTAAGTGCTGCATCATATGCCGGCGTCCTGTCATCAGGAATGTACTGCCTTGATTCGGTCAGGATGGCTAATGCGTTCTGCCGCGATACTGCTCGCCCTACTATTTCGCCCATGTCATTACCCCACATACTTCTGATGCTGATACTGCAGCTCACGCTCATCAAGATCCAGGTAGATCATGGTCGTTTGTAATTTATCGTGTCTCAGCATCCTGCTGACCATCTCGATCGGCATACCGTGCCTCAGTGCCATTGTGGCAGCAGTGCGTCTGAATCGATGCGGATGTACGTTATCAACTCCGGCTCTTTCGCCGATAGACTTCAGGACGAACCTTACGCCCTGCGCTGTAATGCCCTTTCCTGCACGGCTGGGGAAAAGATACGGACTGTTGTCGGTCCGGCTATTGATATAGGCGTTGATCGCATAGGCCGCTTTGCTGTTCAGATAGACCTGTGCGCGTTTGTTTCCCTTGCCGACTACCATGATGCGGTTGCCGTCAATATCTGCCGTCTGGATGCTCGCCAACTCGGATACGCGGCAGGCCGTAGACAGCAGCGTCTCTACCAGCGCCTTTTCTCGCAGGGTCGTGCAAGCGTTCCGGATCTTCTCCAGCTCCATCTCTGAAAATGCCTGTTTCTGCTCCTTCGGTATCCTGATTGGGTCCGTGGCCTTGACCGGATTCCGTCTGATCAGATCTGACGAGACGGCCCAATCGTAAAAAGCGCTAAGATTGTTCCGTTCATTATTCAGCGTCACCGGCGAGATCCTGTTAACGATCATTCTGTGTGCCAGATATGCTCTGAAGTCATCCGGCACGATGTCGAGCAGTTGCTTATTTGTGGTCTCAATGAACTTTTTCAGGGTCCAGGTATACTGGTTGATGGTTTTCTTACTTCTTCCGGCCACGGCCTTCGCCACAGCAAAACGCTTCAAAAGATTGGCATTGTCGTTCGGATCTGCCACAACGATTTCCGTCGTGCGCCTCTGGACCTCATAATTGTCGAGTGCAAGCACGATGCGCTGTTTTATTTCTTCGTCAAACACATCGGCACTGATCAGGATGCCGCAGATGTCGTTTGTAAGGCTTTCACGTTCTGTCATTTCGTTCACCTCTGCTGCAAAAATCATCATCAAGACAAACATGTGAATATCCATCTACTAATTCGCATCCATAAATGTACATGCCACCGTTTTTTCTTCGTTTATCCTCATGCCAATATTTCTCTTGATGCACACAATCCTTGCAGTGGATGATTTCCGGCTGTGCGGACGGCAGATTCCTGAGAACATAATTAACTGCGCTCACTCTGATTACTGCATCTCCATCTCTAAGTTCTGCTATATGTCCGATGCTTAAAATAGCACCAATCGTATCTTTCCTGTTAATTGCATCATTCATGTCCGACCCTCATTTCACATAAAGGTCTCTTCCGCACATCGGGCAGTACCTGATTTTTGCGCTTCCATGCCACCCATTTGCCTTCAGACTTAACTCCCACCCGTTCGTACCGAATCGAACAAATGCGTGATTGTTCTTTTCAATCGGTTTTACATAACCGTCCGAATCCTCATTGCAGTATTCACAGAATCCTAAATCTTCACGAAGTTTATTTTCATCC
>CAMNFX010000033.1 GCA_946537585.1 uncultured Lachnospiraceae bacterium | reverse complement strand
ACCTGTTCTCTTACTTTTTCGATTGCGGTCTTGAGGGCGATGGCCGTGTCGGCAATCTGAAGATTGTTGGCCTTGGAGAGTGTCGTGTTTGCTTCCCGGTTCATTTCCTGTGCGATGAAGTCGAGTTCTCTTCCGCAGCTGCCGCCCTTTTCCAGCTTGGATCTCATGGCAGCGGTATGGCTCTTGAGACGTACCATTTCTTCGTCGGTACATACCTTGTCCGCGTAGATCGTTACTTCTGTTACGATACGTCCCTCATCTGCGCTCAGTCCTGCATCGCTCAGCGTTTCACAGACTTTTGCATAGAGACGGCTGCGGTAATCCTCCACCACAGACGGGGAAAACTGTATGATGCTCTCTACACAGTCAGCTATCTGCTGCAGCTTTCCGAGAAGATCGTTCCTTAAGTTGCTGCCTTCCCGTTCCCGTTCCTCAGAGAAATTCAGAGCCGCCTTCCGCACAACGGGCTCAAGAAGCTCCCAGAGCCTGTCTTCGTCGTCGCTGCCCTCTTCAGTCATGAGCACATCGGGAAAGCGTGCCAGAGAGGAGGTGCTGATATCGTTTCTGATACCGAAATCCTTTTCCATCTGCTTAAGATGTGCAAGATATTCGGCTGCCAGCTCGTGATTGTATATAAGGCGGCGGCTGCCTTCGGTATAGTCATCAAAAGTGATATAGACATCTGTTTTTCCGCGTTCAATGTATTCCTTCAGAAGCTGACGGAGACGTGCCTCAAAACAATTGAACCGTCTGGGCATTTTGATGGACAGATCCAGGTATCTGTGATTGACTGACTTGATCTCCACAAGAATGCGGTAATCATCCGTTACTGTCTCTGCACGGCCAAAACCGGTCATGCTTTTGATTCCAGACATAGTTAAGTCCTTTCTGAGAGCTTATATAAGCTCGCGCGGCTTTGCGCTACACACTTTCGCCCCGCTTAAACAGTTACATTCTATCAAATTGATTCTTTCGGTTCAACGAGTATGCTGTAATTCGTGTGATAAATCACGAATCCGGGGGCTGCTCCGGGAACTCTTTTCAGTTCCTTTTTCCGGACATAATCCACTTCGATCTTTCCGGGATTTTCACCGCCGGATGTGATCCTCTCGCTTCCTCCGAATGCTCCTCCGGCCTTCGAATACCAGGCCGCAAGGGATGCGGCTTCCAGACAGGTCTGATCCGGAAGCTCCCGGTTTCCCGTTTTGGCGATCACATGGGAGCCGGGGATGTTTTTCGCATGAAACCACCAGTCATTATTGTCTGCGAGCTTGAAATCAAGCTCCTCATTCTGATAGTTGTTGCGTCCGACGTAAATATCGATCCCGTCCGAGCTCACAAAGTGCAGCGGTTTCGACTTTTTATCGTCCTTGCGGCTCCCCTTTGCGCCGCTTACAGGCCTTCCGTTTTTATCGGTGCTTCTCTGTCCGCGGATATATCCTGCATCGGCCATCTCACGCCGCAGTTCATTTAAGTCAGCTTCCGTTTCGCACAAAACCAGAGACGCGGAAACAGAATCAAGATGCCAGAGAGTCTGACGGCATTCGTCGATCTGCTCCGTAACAGCCTCTCTGGTGCGTTTCAGCTTCTGGTAGCGTTCAAAATAGCGCTTGGCATTATCCTGTGCGGAAAGCATGGGATCAAGCGGGATCCTGATCTCACGCCCCTCGTCATAATAGTTACTGCACAAAAGCTCGCTCTCGCCGCCTTCAAGCTCATAGCCATAGGTATTGATCAATTCGCCATATATGCGAAAGCGGTCTCTTTTATCCGTATCTTTCAGCTGCTTTTCCAGAAGCTCCAGTTTTCTGGAGGCCCTTTCGGTGAGCGTTTTCAAAACGCGGCGTATGTCCTCCGACTTGGCACGGATGCGGTTCTGTCTGTCTTTTCGGCTATAATACAGCTGTATAACCTCGGAGATGCTTTCATACTCCTCGGCGTGCAGGGAGCCTCCCTCAAGAGAACTGAGACGGATCGCCGAAAACTCCGACAGCCTCTCGCCGTCATAAATGATATTGGGTACAAAATGTTCAGCAGCAACATCTGAAATGATACCGGAAAAAGCAGTATACATCCGGTGGAGCTCATCTTCCGAAAGCTGTCCGTGGGGAAGATCAGGATCGACCCCCGCCCTGTACAGGATCTCTCCGGATACGGATGGACTGATGCCGGTGACGGACATGTAGAGATGCTTATAAATACTGATTCCACCCGTCCCGCCGTCATTTTCCTGACCGGGTCCAAGCATGAGGCCGGCAAAAGCACTTTCCTCTTTATACAGCTCCATGGGATTGGCCTTTCCTGCGGCGTCGGGAATAAAATAAGTCCTGCCGGGAAGGACCTCACGTACGGAGGAGGTCATATGAGAGACGTGCTTGATGCTGTCAATGATCGTGAGATCCTGTTTTGTGAGGATGATATTGGAATGCTTCCCCATCAGCTCGCAGATCAGGTACTTTTCACTCAAGTCTCCCATCTCGTCAAGATGTTCGATCACAAAAACGATGATGCGTTCAAGTCCCTCATGAAGAGCTGTCCCGTCTGTACGAAAGGCTGAGGAAGGCTGAAAAATACGTTTGATCCTGCCTCCGCCGATGTGCTTGCGGAGCGCCATGCAGAAATTCGGAGCTGTCACGGGAGAAACGGCATTTTCCTCCCTAAGGCAGATCATGGGAGTGGAAGCGTTTGCGGATATCGTAAGTCTGAGCTGCTGACGGTTATTTTTTACCGTTAAAAGTAGCTCATCCTTTTCAGGTTGAGCTACTTTGCTGATACTGCCCATAAGCAGTCTGTCATTCAATTCACTGACTGCAGCCGCAGCTGCGATGCCGTCAAAAGCCATACAGATACTCCGGCAAGCTGATCGGGATCAGTTATTCTTCTTCCCAGTTGGTATAATACTGCTGTACATCGTCATCTTCATCAAGAAGGTCCAGAGTACGGCGCAGATTCTTGACCATCTGCTCATCCGTTACGGAGACAGTGTTCAGCGGGATCATGGCAATCTCAGCCTCGGCCATGGGGATGCCGGCTGCGTCAAGCGCCTCACGGACGGAATCAAAATCATCCGGATCTGTTACGATCTCGAAGCTGTCCTCTTCTTCCTTCAGATCCTCTGCTCCGGCCTCGAGTGCGATCTCCATCAGCTCATCGCCGCTTCCTTCGTACTCTTCCCGGTCGATAATGATCTGTCCCTTTCTTTCAAACATGAAGGAGACGGAGTTCTGCGCGCCAAGAGAGCCCTGGCCCTTGGTGAAGGCTGATTTGACATTGGCGGCCGTACGGTTCTTATTATCCGTAAGCGCGTCTACAATGATCGCTACACCGCCTACACCGTATCCTTCATAACGGAGCTGCTGGTAATCAGCGCCGCCGTCTGCGCCGGCAGCCTTCTTGATGCCTCTCTCGATGGTATCGTTGGGCATATTTGCGGCCTTGGCCTTCTGAATCACAAACTTCAGCTTGAAATTGTTGGCAGGATCAGGACCGCCTTCCTTGACCGCGATTGCGATCTCACGACCGATAATGGTATAGATCTTACCCTTTGCAGCGTCGTTCTTTTCTTTCTTGGCACGAATATTGGCAAATTTGGAATGTCCTGACATAAATTACCTCTCCTGTAAATCTTTGATATAGGTTTAACCTAAATATTTTATCATTCCTGAACTTCGATTGCAATGTTTCTGAGCCATTTTTTACGGCTGACTCTCCATAAACCGAAGAACATTTTATATATTTCCTCGGTGCATACAAGAAAATACACGATATGGATCGGAAGATGCCACAAAAGCGTTCCCAGAAAAGCCAGCGGCACGCCCACCAGCCAGACGCCGGAGGTATCAATAAACAGGCACCATCTCGTATCGCCGCCCGCGCGCAGGATACCGACGATGATGATGTAGTTGAGCATTTTCGGTATGAAAACAAGGAGCAGCATGTCGAGGATCCGGACAGTCATATCCGACACCTCGGGTCCTACATCAAACAGGGTCAGGATCGGCCGCCGCATGAACCACAGGAGTACCATCATCAGTACTGAAAGCACTACGGAGACAACACAGAATTTAGCTGCATGGTCTTCTGCTTCGTCAAGCTGTCCCGCACCCAGTTCATTGCCGAGGATCACGGAGGTCGCGGCTGAAAGGCCGAACCACAGGACCGTGACCATCTCCTCTATGGTAGTGGCGATCGTGACGGCAGCGACGGAATCGTCGCCCATTCGTCCGTAGGCGACCGAATAAAGAGTCGTGCCCAGTCCCCACATAAACTCATTCAGGATGACGGGAAGGGCGGTCCGGAAAAAGCTGCTCATGAACTGTCTGCTCCACCCTGTCATATCCGACAGTCTGCAGCGGAATACATATATGCTTCCATCGGCCGATGTCACGGGCTGTTTTGCATCCTGCCGCACATGTCTTTCAAAGTCTTTTGGGACCTTTACGAAAGAGATCACGGCGATCAATGCCATAAACTCAATGATCCTGGCCGCCAGTGTCGCTATTGCGGCGCCTGCCACGCCAAGCCTGGGAGCGCCCAGACGGCCGAAAATAAGCGCATAATTCAGGATGATATTGACCGCGATCGCAAGAATCGATGTCAGCACCGGCTTTCTGGCTTCACCAACCGTACGCATCATCAGAGTCAGCGAGACATTGACCGCATTGAACCAGTAACTGAATACGACGATCCGCAGATACAGCGCTCCGAGGGTCTGCGCTTTCGGACTGGTGGTGAAGATCCGCATCACAATACCGGGCGCAAAAATGCCGGGGATCATAAACAGGACCGCTCCTGCGCTGGCAAAGATCAGTGTGAGTCCCAGGGCCTTTCGGATATTTTTAAGATCACGGTTCCCGAAAAACTGTGCAGCCAGGACGCCGCTTCCGGAACAGATCCCGAAGACCAGCAGGCCGAAAACAAAAAAGTATTTATTTGCCAGTCCCACCGCGGCAATGGCGGATGCCCCGAGGCTCCCGATCATGATCGTGTCGACCATATTGGTAACGGTATTCAGAAGATTCTGCAGCGCTACCGGCAATGCGATCATGATCGCTTTATTGAGAAACCGGCGATCGGCAAAGGTATCTCTTAAGACATGAATGATATTGAATGAATGCCCTTTTGCAAGCTGTTTCATTATCTCAGGTATTTCCGCGGCACTCTGCTGCTGATATTGCAGGTGATCTCATAATTGATCGTACCGCACTTTTCCGCAAGGTCCTCAGCCGTGACAGCGTCCGTGCCCATTGTCCCGAGAAGAATGACCGGCACGCCGGGACTGACCTCTCCTTCATCAAACTTACTCAGATCGATCATCATCTGATCCATGCAGATCCGTCCGAGAATTTGGCATCTTTTCCCGTTAACCAGGACTTCCGTCCCTTTCAGTGAAAGAGCGCGCGGGTATCCGTCCGCATATCCGATACAGACAGTACCGATGCGCATCCTGCGATCGGCCGTAAAACGGTAGCCGTAGCTCACGGAGGTTCCGGCCTCAATTTCCTTGACATGGGTAATATAGGCGTACCACATCAGCGCAGGTTTCAAAGAGACAGTATCTCTGCGGACTTCGTCTGAAGGATACATGCCGTAAAGCCCGATACCGGCCCGGCACATGTCAAAGCCTTCGAGACCGATCCCCTCCATGATGGATGCGGTGTTTGCACAGTGCCAGAGCGGTATGCAGATCCCGCTTTCTTCAACCAGTGATCTGAAATGCCGGAACTTTTCCAGCGCCTTCATCGTCTCTGTCTTGTCGGTCTCGTCTGCAGTCGCAAAATGAGTGAAGATCCCGTCTATCACGATGTTCTGAAGAGAAGCGATCTTTTTAAGGATCAGAAGTCCCGCTTCATCGGGCGTAAGGCCGATCCTTGACATTCCGGTGTCCACAGCAATATGGATATGCGCTTTAAGATCAGGGAAGGCATAGTCTGCCTCTTTAACAGAAGCATTTACCTCTTTCCCTTTGGCAGCGTCCCGGGCAGCCTGCTCCATAGCGTAAGCCGCCTTCTTTTTCTGCTCGTTTTCCTTTAAAAGAGCGACGATCTGGCCGGCTGCATCCTGATCAGCGGCTGCCTTTTTACGAAGAGCTTCGGGATCATCTCCGTTTTCTTCCCTGTAACGTGCGGCATTTTCATCAAGCTGTTTTGCCCGTTCAAATGTGAATACCGTCTGTGTAAGGCCAAAACGGATCGTATCTTCATCATCCTCGGCAAATGTCGGCCCGAGGATCAGGATCGGCTTTGTAACAGACCCTTCATTTCGAAGCTCGATTCCTTCGTCCGTGCAGGCAACAGAATACATGTCAGCAAGGTCCTTCACGCAGTTTGCCACTTCACATGCCCCATGCCCGTAGGCATCCGCTTTCACGGTGGCAAGGATCTTAATATCCGGATTCACCTTCTGCGCAGCTGACTTCATCGCTTCCATGTTTGCATGAATGGCCTTCAGGTCGACGATGGCGCCTGTTCTGCTGAAATGTTTTGACTCCTTCATTCTTTTCCTCCCGCAGTATTTTCTGCTACTGCAAATGCTATGACATACTCCTTTGTATCGGAAATGGACACAAACAAAGCATCTGCGCCGATCTCCCGTGCTTTTGAATCGGCGCCGCCGTACAGGCGTACATATGGCTTTCCAAGCGTATCCCTCAGAACCTCGATCTCAACGGGACTGCAGCAGGAAAAGCCGGTTCCGAGAGCCTTGCTGACGGCTTCTTTTACAGCAAAATCACCGGCAAGCCGTCGGATATTGTCCGCGGCTTCCCGGCGCTCGTTTTCCGTGTATACCTTCCGAAGAAAGCTCTCCCGTTGGCAGGCTTTTTCTACACGTTCAATTTCGATCAGATCTGTCCCGACTCCGATGATCATGGATATCCGTCAAAAAAGCAGCTATCTGCTCTTATTCATCCGAAATCTCCGGAATTTGCGATCTCATAGCTTAAACGCATGAGACTTTCAGAAAGATGAACATTTTCAACGATGATCCCGCCCGGCATTTCAAAATCGGTATGGGCAAAATTCCACACGCCCCGGATGCCTGTCCCGTTCAGCTCCTGGATGATCTGTCTGGCCTCTTCCTTCGGAATAGCCAGTATCACGATCTCAATCTCATTTTTCTGAATATAGTCACGAAGCTCGCTGACAGGAAGTACAGGAACGCCGTGGATCACAGTTCCGATCTTGGCAGGATCATTATCAAACATCGCGAGGATATTAAAACCGTAACGCGGGAAATTCTGATATCCGCTCAAGGCGCTGCCCAGGTTTCCTGCGCCGACCGTGACGATCTTATGCGGCCGGTCGATACCCAGGATCTTGCCGATCTCGTCATACAGGTATTCCACATTATAACCATATCCCTGCTGTCCGAAACCGCCGAAATTATTGAGATCCTGACGGATCTGCGATGCTGTCACGTTCATCAGAATGGAAAGCTCACTGCTGCTGATGCGCTCGACACCCTCCGCCTTTAATTCACCGAGATAACGATAATATCGGGGAAGCCGACGGATGATTGCCTGTGAGATATACTTTTTTCCGTTTTTGCTGTCCATAAAAAACCTCGTGGATCAGTTTGTTTGTCTTGATTTTAACATTATAGGTAAAGGATGCTTTTATGTCAAGCATCGGTCGAATATGAAAGAATGGGGAGTATGCTGTCCTTGACCGCAGCACGCGGGAATTAAGGGCGTTTAAGAGAAGCCTACTTGCTTTGCGCCCATTCGCATTCCGCTTTATAAATCAAGCAAGATCCGCCCACTCGGAATCCGCGTCTAACGACGCTCCTTCCTCGTGACCGCATCCAGAGGATGATCCCAACAAAAAATGCAGGCATGAGCCAGCTCATTCCTGCATTTCTCGTTGTTATCATCTTGCTTGATTTAAACGCCCATCTGTTTAGCTACTTCTTCTGCGAAGTTTTCCTGCTTTTTCTCAAGGCCTTCGCCGGTCTCCCAGCGGATGAAGCCCTTGATGGAGATGTTTGCGCCGTTAGCCTTTGCTACGGATGCGATATAGTCCTTGACGCTCTGCTTGCCGTCTTCTGCCTTTACATAGGTCTGGTCAAGCAGGCAGATCTCCTTCAGTTCCTTCTTGATACGGCCCTGGATCATGCCCTCGATAACCTTCTCCGGCTTCTTGGACTCCTTGGGATCGTTCATGATCTGTGCCTTCAGGATCGCCTTCTCCTTCTCGAGATAATCAGCGCTGACCTCGGCATCAGAGGTATAAAGCGGCTTCAGGGCTGCGATCTGCATGCAGACGTTCTCAGCCATAGCCTTGATGTCGTCATTGACAACGTCGGTAACAACATCCAGCATAACGCCGATCTTTCCGCCGCCGTGGATGTAGGACTGTACAAATCCCTCATCCTCGCGCAGCTGCTCGAATCTTCTGATATGCATGTTCTCACCGATCACAGAGATCATGGAGCTCAGCTTCTCGTTTACGGTAAGGCTGGTGTCAAGTGCCCACGGCTCCGCAAGGAATGCATCCAGATCAGCAGCCTTGGTGTCAAGAGCCTGTGCTGCAACTTCAGCAACATAGGAAGTGAACTTCTCGTTCTTTGCGACGAAGTCGGTCTCAGCATTAACTTCGACGATGACGCCCTTCTTGCTGCAATCCGTTTTCTTGATGTATACGATACCCTCTGCAGCGATTCTGCCGGCCTTCTTCTGTGCGCCTGCAAGACCCTTCTCACGAAGGAAATCTACTGCCTTGTCCATATCGCCGTCAGTGGCTGCAAGCGCCTTCTTGCAGTCCATCATGCCGGCACCGGTCATCTCTCTGAGCTCTTTGACCATAGCTGCGGTAATGTTTGCCATTGTAATAATCCTCCTGTATTGAGAACTGGAGCTGCATGCAGGTTGTCCGGTATGCAGCTCGATGAACAATTTGCTTATTATTCAGCAGCGATCTCTTCGATATCGCTCGGCTCAGCTGCCTTGGCTGCCATCTCTTCCTCTGCGGTCGGAGCTGCCTCTTCCTCAACATAAGCCTCATCGCCCTGCTTTGCTTCGATGACAGCATCAGCCATCTTGCTGACGATCAGCTTGACAGCACGGATCGCATCATCGTTGCCCGGGATGACGTAGTCAAGATCTTCCGGATCACAGTTGGTATCGCTCATGCCGATCAGGGTAATGCCGAGTGCATGTGCCTCCTGAACGCAGATCTTCTCCTTCTTCGGATCGATGACGAAGATGGCGCTCGGAAGCTCCTTCATCTCTACGATACCGCCAAGGTTCTTCTCAAGCTTCTCCTGCTCCTTCTTGATATTGATGACTTCCTTCTTCGGAAGAACATCGAAGGTGCCGTCCTCAGACATGCGGCGGATGGACTTCAGGCGCTCGATACGGGACTTGATGGTCTTGAAGTTGGTAAGCATACCGCCAAGCCATCTCTCATTGACATAGAACTCGCCGCAGCGAAGTGCTTCGGTGGCGATTGCGTCCTGTGCCTGCTTCTTGGTGCCGACAAAAAGGATGGTGCCGCCGTCAGCAACGATCTCGTTGATAGCCTTGTATGCTTCATCAACTTTGCCTACGGTCTTCTGAAGATCGATGATGTGGATGCCGTTGCGCTCGGTGTAGATGTACGGAGCCATCTTGGGGTTCCATCTTCTTGTCTGATGGCCGAAGTGTACGCCAGCTTCGAGAAGCTGCTTCATGGAAATAACGCTCATTTGTTTTCCTCCTGGTTTTAAGCGTCTGCCGGTCCCGGCGGTGAAACCCTCGCGGGCACCATCCCGCCCTGTGAAAACCGGCATGTTTATTGGTTTCTGTCTGTAAAGGGCATAATAACTCCACAGACCGAATTAATATAACATAAAGCGGTTTTTCATGCAAGCGGTTTTCCTGTATGGCTTTTCTGAATCATTTGTCTGCAGGGATTTATTTCAGTACAATACTCCATCAGCCGTCTGTCCTCTTTTTAAAAAGGCTTTGGACGCGTTCTTTTGCCTTTTGGTCAGTTTTGCTTTAATGATCCGTTTTCGGCAAATTATCCCAAAAAAACCGAATCATACTCCTGCGACATATGATATGAGTTGCCCGACAAATGGGCAGTTTTCTATGAGCTACGCGCTTTCTACGCG
>CAMNFX010000032.1 GCA_946537585.1 uncultured Lachnospiraceae bacterium | reverse complement strand
AGCGGATAAAATACAATATCTTTTATAGCAGAGCCGGCTTATGATACGGCGGAAATAAATCAATGAAACGAGTAGATTTTGGAAGCGGAAAAACTCTTACAAACATTCTTGCCACCGCGCTTCCCATGTTCGTGGCACAAACATTAAACCTTCTGTATAACATAGTAGACCGGATCTATATCGCCAGGATCCCCGTGATCGGTACGGCTGCGCTCGGAGCGGTAGGCCTGTGCTTTCCTCTGGTGATCCTCATCACTGCGTTTACAAATATGTACGGCAGCGGCGGCTCTCCCCTGTTTTCCATCGCCCGCGGTGCCGGGAAAAGAGAAGAGGCGGGAAAGATCCTTGATACGGCATTTTTCCTCCTGATCATCACGGGAATCATTCTGACTGCAGTCGGAGAACTGATCGGAAGGCCTGTACTGATCGTGTTCGGCGCATCGGAACAGGCCCTGGTTTATGCGCTTCCGTATCTCCGGATCTATCTTCTTGGAACCATCTTTACCATGATTGCTACGGGCATGAACCCTTTTATCAATGCGCAGGGGTATTCTACGACCGGAATGACGACGGTCATCATCGGAGCTGTCACCAATATCATACTTGATCCGATCCTGATCTTCGGTCTCGGAATGGGAGTAGAGGGCGCTGCGATCGCAACCGTCCTTTCACAGGCGCTTTCTGCCGCCTTTGTCCTTCGCTTCCTGTTTGGACAGAAAGTGGAATACCGGCTGCATATGATGAAACCGGAGGAGATCAGAAGCTGCGGGCCGCGTGCAAGGAAGATCATTGGACTCGGCACAGCAGCTTTTATCATGCAGTTTACCAACAGTGTCGTTTCGATCAGCTGCAACAGTGTGCTCGCCCATGTCGGAGGGGATCTCTATGTTTCCATCATGACGATCATCAACTCTGCGCGGCAGATGCTCGAGACACCGCTTCTGTCGATCACGGAAGGCACATCTCCCATTATCAGCTATAATTACGGCGCCAAACGCTATAAAAGCGTGAAGGAAGCCGGAGCAATCATGTTCCTGCTTTCACTCGGCTATGTCGTAGTCGTCTGGATTCTCATCCGCCTGTTCCCGGAATTTGTGATCGGGATATTCAGCTCGGACAAAACACTGATGGAAGATGCACTGCCTGCATTTCACCTGTATTTTTCCACCTTCATATTTATGGTGTTTCAGCATTGCGGACAGATCATTTTCAAGTCTCTCGGAAAGAAGTATCATGCGATCTTCTTCTCTCTGTTCCGCAAGGCTGTGATCGTTGTTCCTCTGACATATATCCTGCCGTATGTATTTCATATGGGAACGGACGGAGTCTTTGCAGCGGAACCGATATCCAACGTCATTGGCGGTCTGGCATGCTTTATTACCATGCTGCTGGTCGTCCTTCCTGAACTGAAGGAGGAAGCAGAATGAATGTATGTCTTTTAAATGATTCCTTTCCGCCGGTCATTGACGGTGTGGTCAATGTACTCTTAAATTATGCGGAGTATCTGAAAAAGGACCATCAGGCGGAGGTTGAAGTCGGCACTCCGGAGTATCCGGACGCCGATTACAGCGTTTATGATTATCCTGTCATCACCTATCCCAGTCTGAATACGGCCCCGGTGACCAACGGATACCGGACCGGAAATCCGTTTTCCGAGAAGCAGGTCGCAGAGCTTGCTTCTTTCCGTCCGGATATCATACATTCACATTGTCCGGCGTCTGCAACCGTGATCGCAAGACTATTAAGAGAGCAGACAGATGCTCCCGTTGTGTTCACGTATCATACAAAATACGATATCGATATCCGCCGTTACATGAAGGTGAGATCGATCGCGGATGAACTCATACGGGCCATGGTCAGCAATATTGAATCCTGTGATGAGGTCTGGACTGTCAGCCGGGGAGCAGGGGAAAGCCTCAGGGAACTTGGCTTTCAGGGCGAATACCGCGTTATGAATAACGGCGTGGATTTTGCCAGAGGACGGGTCAGTGACGGGAAAGTCGCAGAGGCAGTAAAGGATTATGACCTCCCGGAAGGCATTCCTGTGTTTCTTTATGTCGGGCGTCTGATCAGCTATAAGGGACTGCCCCTGATCCTTGACGCTTTGGGAATGCTGCATGCAGGCGGGATGGATTTCCGCATGGTCTTTGTCGGAAAAGGACCGGACAGGGAGATCCTTGAGCAAAAGGCGGCTGAGGCCGGGTTATCGGATAAATGCATTTTCACCGGACCGGTGTATGACCGCGATGTCCTGCGTGCGTGGAATACAAGAGCGGATCTGTTCCTGTTTCCGTCGACGTTTGATACGAACGGACTTGTCGTCCGTGAAGCGGCCGCGTGCGGACTGGCAAGCGTGCTGATCAGAGACTCGTGTGCTGCGGAGGGTATTACAGACGGACGGAACGGTTTTGTCATAGATGAAACTGCAGAGGCTATGGCAGCTTTCCTGAAGGAGGCATGCAGGGATATCCCTCACCTGCATGAGGTGGGCCGGAACGCGATGGACGAGATCTACCTTTCCTGGCAGGAATGCGTCAGTGAAGCATACGAGCGTTATCAGATCATTATCGATCAGTATAAGAGCGGGAAACTGCCGGGCAGAGAAATGGCGGCATCAGACCGTTTAGTGGCAAGGGCAGCCCGTGATATGCAGGAAATGGAACGAATTCGCCGGCTGGGTGAGGCATGGGTGCAGCAATTGAAGGACTATAAAGCCGGAATGATGGAAAATATGACGGAAAGCAACTATGCGGCGGATCATCCCTACCTGGCAAGACTGAAGGCAAGGCTGGAGAATTACCGCATGCACAGTGAACACTGAATCGGTGCTTACATCCTTACCAAAGGACAGGAGTTTCATGAACGGCAGTGAGCAATTTGATTTTCGTAAAATGTCTTTTTACCAGATCTGGGTACGCTCCTTTGCGGACGGCAACCACGACGGGATCGGTGATCTCTACGGTGTTTATGACCGGCTTGAATACATAAAGGAGCTGGGAGTGGACGGCATCTGGTTCAGTCCGATCTTTCCTTCTCCCAATGCCGATTACGGCTATGACATTTCTGACTACAAAAACATCCATCCTGATTATGGAGATCTTGAACAGTTCAGGAAGGTCCTCGATAAGGCGCATTCACTTGGCCTCAAGGTCCTTTTGGATCTTGTGATCAACCATACCTCGGATGAGCATCCGTGGTTTATTGAAAGCTGCAGGAGCAGGAATAACCCGTACAGCGATTACTATATATGGCGTGATCCCAGGTTTTCAAAGGAGAACCGCCTTCCGCCCAATAACTGGTACAGCCAGTTCGAGGGCCTTGCATGGGAATATCGTCCTGAAAGAGAGCAGTATTATCTGCATGTATTTGCAAGAAAGCAGCCGGATCTGAATATGGATAATCCGAACGTCCGCGAGGAAGTCAAAAGCATTATGCGGTTCTGGCTCGACATGGGCGTGGACGGATTCCGGGAGGATGTGATCACATTTATATCCAAGGATAAACGGCTGCCGGACGGAATACCTTTTCTTCCTGCGATCAATGGTCTGCCCTTTTATAATGAAGGCCCGAACCTGCGTTCCTATCTGAGAGAATTCCGGCAGGTGGCCATGGAATACGGTGCGGTCCAGATCGGAGAAGCTCCGTTCACGAACGCAAAAAATGCGCGGAAGTTTGTAATCGGGGATGACAGAGTCCTGGATATGATGATCCAGTTTGAAACAATGTCTGCAGACTGCTTTCTCACGGATTACATCCATTTACCATTTTCTTTGAGAAAACTGAAGCGGGCCTTTTCAAAATGGCAGAAGGCGATGGGAGAGGACGGTTGGAATGCCCTGTATCTCGAAAACCATGACCATCCGAGGGTGATTGACCGTTATGGAAGCCTTGAATACTGGCGGGAATCCGGCACCATGCTTGCAGCCTGCTATATTCTGCAGCGGGGAACGCCCTTTATTTATCAGGGGCAGGAGCTGGGCATGACGAATATTGCGCTGCAATCGATCGACCAGTATCTGGATGTGGTATCCAAAAATGCTTATCATCGCTTTCACCTGAATGAGCCGATCCAGAAAAGACTGAAGCGTGTACAGGTTTCCAGCAGAGATTCTGCAAGAACACCGGTTCAATGGAATTCAGAAGCGAATGCCGGCTTTTCGGACTGTGAACCGTGGTTTTATATCAACCCGAATTACAAAACGGTCAATGCGGCCGAGGAAGAAAAAGATCCGGACAGCATACTGAACTTTTACCGGAAATGCCTGCGCCTTCGGAAGTCTGAAAGCGCGCTGCTTTCAGGAAGCTACAGGGAGTATGCGCGGCTTCGGCGGCATATTTATGTATATGAAAGGCAGTATCAGAGTGAAAAGGTGCTGGTAATATGCTCTTTTTCAAAGCGGGAAGAGAGCTTTAGACTGCCGGAAGTATACCGTGAAAAAAACACTGTGCTGCTTCTTGATAATTATCCCGGGAAAAGGCGATTTTCGGCCGGGCAGAAACGTATTCGATTAAAGCCTTATGAGGTCGTGGTGCTGAAAGCCGCCGCGGCGGCAGAGGATGGTTCATTGCCTTGAAAAGGTGCCTGTGCTATAATTAAAAATTAATGCAAGCGCTCAACATCTGGCTAAGGATAATTTTGATTTGGGAAATCGGGGGATCAATTTGACCAGGATCGATAAATCACAAATATTGGAGAACGGACAGGATCCTGCGGATCTGAGGGGTGAGGGGCTGAAGATCAGTCTCAGAGAAAAGATCGTCAGCAGTCTGATGAAGCGGCGCTGTCTACTGAAGGATATCAGGCTGACGATCCCCAACGGGTCTCTGGTACTGCTCCTTGGCGGGTCCGGATCCGGCAAAACGACCTTTGTCAATGCCGTTACCGGCTATGAGAAGGCTGATGCCGAGATGCTTCTGAACGGTCAGGACATTTATAAAGAGTATGACCAGATGAAATACCGCATCGGCTTTGTGCCGCAGCAGGTCCTTCTCAGGATGAATGATACGGTGGAACGTACGCTTGAGGATGCTGCGTCACTCAGACTTCCGGCTGATATGAGCCGGGAGGACAGGAAAAAGAGAGTGAACGAGGTCATGGATACGCTCGGCTTAAGCGCCGGTCGTACCGGACTGGTCTCTAAAAAGTCCGGCGGAATGAAAAAGAGGATATCGATCGGCATGGAGCTGATCTCCGATCCGGAGCTCTTTATTCTGGATGAACCGGACTCCGGACTGGACGGCGTGATCGCCAGAGAGCTTTTTATGAAGCTCCGGGAGGAGGCTGACCGCGGCAGGATCGTGGTCACGATCACGCATACTCCTGACAGGGTCGCTGACCTTTTTGACAAGGTCATTGTACTTGCAAGGGATTCCGGACGTACCGGCCGGCTCGCTTTTTACGGTTCCCCTGCGGAGGCATATGAGTTTTTCGGAAAGACCAGTATGGAAGACATCGTCATGTCCGTCAACGGCCGCGATCAGGGAGGAGAGGGCAGAGCTGAGGAATATATTGAAAAATATGCTGCCCTGAGGAAAGAAGCGGACACTCCTGCTGCGGACGCATCGGATGCTCCAAAGGAAACATGAACAGATGAATGCTGAAAATTCCAACAGAAAAGAAAAGGTAAAATATCGGGGACGGATCGGTCAGACCGGCATTTATCTGGGAAAGCTCATCCGCATGTTCCGGTACCAGAATGACTGGAAGGTGATCCCCATGGCGGCACTGATCGCAGGTCTTGTAACATTTGCGGTCGGTGCGAACCTGTTTAAAACACAGGAGGGAACTTTCCAGGGCTGCTTTGCTCTCGTCTGTGCCTGCGTATGGAACGGCTTCTTTAACTCGATCCAGGTGGTCTGCCGTGAAAGACCGATCATCAAGCGCGAGCACCGGGCAGGTATGCATATCAGCTCTTATATCGCTGCTCATCTGATCTACCAGATGTTTCTCTGTGCGGCACAGACTGTGATCATACTGCTTGTCTGCCGCCTGATGCGGATCGAAATGCCTTCGGAGGGGCTGATCACTTCGTCGTTCCTTCTGGATCTGTCTCTGACGCTTTTCCTGATCACCTATGCGGCGGATGTATTTTCTCTTGCCATATCCTCACTGGTGAAAAATACCACCACGGCCATGACGGTAATGCCGTTTCTGCTGATCTTTCAGCTGCTGTTCTCCGGAGGGCTCGTTCAGCTCCAGGGCTTAGCTGTGAAGATCACGGACATTACCATAGCCAAGTGGGGCCTCAAAGGCCTTTGTACACTCGGGAATTACAATTCCAGGCCTATGGTGGGCCTCTGGAATATGATCTATAAATTCCGGGATATGGAGGTTTATGACACAAAGCCGATCGGCGAGGTCCTTGACTGGATCCAGAGAGAGAACAGGCTCGATGAAGTGCTTCGGGCGGCCGGAGAGAATAACCAGAGCCCGGAATATCTTTTTACGGCGGGCAATCTGATGAACTGCTGGGTCCATATGATCATTATCACACTGATCTGTGCAGTGATCTCGGTCATACTGCTTGAGTTTATCGACCGGGACAAACGGTAAGCCGTTCATCGCAGAAAGCTGCAGAAGCAAAAGATGACGCAGGGCACGGTTCAATTGAGAACCTGCAGGGGCTGATGTATATAAATGCTTGACCAAAGAGGAAGAAAATGTCAGTTGATTACAGGGAAAAGGTTTTGACGGATGCGTCCGGTTTTGTACTGCTCGCTGATTACGTTCCTTCTGTGATCCAGGAGATCCGGTATTATTCGAGCTATAACTTTATCGGGGAGCGGATCGACGGATACGAGGAGCCCTGTGCCCTCCTTACCAGGGAGGCGGCGAGAGCCCTGAAGAATGCGGCAGGGGAGCTGAACGCGCAGGGGTACCGGATCAAGGTCTTTGATGCTTACCGTCCGGCATGTGCAGTCCGGCATTTTGTGCTGTGGGGGATAGAGGATCTGGATCTCAGGATGAAACCGTATTTTTATCCGGACCTGGAAAAACAGGAGCTTTTTATCAGAGGCTACATCGCAAAGCAGTCCAGCCACAGCAGAGGCAGTGCCATCGACCTCACGCTTCTGGACATGAAGACCGGACTGGAAGTGGATATGGGCGGACCGTTCGATTATTTCAGCGAGCTTTCCCATCCGGATTACAGAGGGATCTCTGAAGAACAGTTTGAGAACCGCATGTTCCTGCAGAAGGTGATGGTTCGAAACGGCTTCAGACCGTATGAATGTGAATGGTGGCATTTTATGCTCGACAATGAGCCCTATCCTGACACTTATTTTGAATTTCCTGTTTCCACAAAGGTTTTAAAAGGCATATGATCGGAAAGCTTCGCTACAGTCTGGCATTCAAAATACTTGCGGGAGTCGTTCTGCTGCTGGCTCTGCTGTCTCTTTTCATAGGTATGATCGGCTATCGGGGCTTTACAGAGGCAATACTGGAGCAGTATGTCGAGGGCGCTTTCCGGACAGCGGATTCCGCTGCCGAACTGGTCAATCCGGATCATATCGAACGATTTGTGGAAAGCGGCGGAAAGACAGGGGAATACGAAGCGGTCCATTTCAGCATGAATCGGCTGTGCAATTCTCAGGGGGTGACCTTCATTTACGTGATCCAGCCGGATCGGACGGATTACGGGCATATCAAGTTCATTTTTTCGACCATAAATGATGAGAGTCCCTATACTCAGTATGAATTCGGCTTTGTCCGGGCAACGACGAATGACGAATACCGCGAAAAGTACCGTCAGATGTATGAGGAAGGGTTGGAACGGGCGCTGGTCGTCAGAGACTCCGGTTATATTCAGACGGATAAACACATTACGGCAATGATCCCGCTGAAGGGCGCCGACAGGAAGACCAAGGCGATCCTGTGTGTTCAGAGACAGCTGGATGTCCTCGATGCTGCGCGTATAAGATATGTACGCAATGTACTTCTTGCCCTCGCCGCGGTGTCGGCGCTTGTGATCCTCGGACAGGGCGCATTTATTTATCAGCGCATGCTGGCGCCGGTCCTCCAGATCACAAAGGAAGCGGACCGTTTTGCGGATGAAAGCATTCCTGCTGAAAAAAAGCTGGCTGAGCAGATCCCGTTCAGAGATGAGATCGGAGACCTTGCCGATGCCGTTGACCGTATGGAGGAGCAGGTCTGCACCTATATGGATAATCTGACCAGGATCACGGCGGAGAAAGAACATATGGCTGCGGAGCTGAATGTTGCCAGGAAGATCCAGAGCGGCATGCTGCCGAATCTGTTTCCGCCTTTCCCGGAGAAAAAAAGCATTGACCTCTTTGCTTCGATGAACCCCGCGAGGGAAGTAGGCGGTGACTTTTACGACTTTTTCCTGGTGGATGAGGATCACCTCGCGATGGTGATTGCCGATGTGTCCGGAAAGGGTATCCCCGCCGCCTTGTTTATGATGGTCTCTGATATTCTGATCCGTACGGAGGTGAAACATGGCACACATCCCGCTGAAGCTCTGACGCGCGTCAACGATCGTCTCTGCAGCAGCAACCGCGCGGAAATGTTCGTTACGACATGGCTCGGGATCCTGGAGCTTTCCAGCGGCAGGCTGCAGGCGGCCAATGCAGGACATGAGTATCCGGCCATTATGCGTGCAGGAGGAGAGTATGAGCTGTACAGGGATCCGCACGGACTGGTTCTCGGCGGACTGGAAGGCATAGTATACAGGGACTATGAAGTGCAGCTGAAAAAAGGAGACTGCATTTTCGTATATACTGACGGTGTGACGGAGGCTGCAGATAAGGACAACCGTCAGTTCGGAACGGACCGCATGCTGCAGGCGCTGAATAAAGAGAAGGACAAAAGCGCCGACAAGGTGCTCAGCCGGGTGCTGGCGGATATCAGAAAATTTGTCGGCAAAGCGCCTCAATTTGATGATATCACTATGATGTGTCTCAAGTATAAAGGTCCCGAGGATGAAGACAAAGGAGGGCAGGTAAGGCCGGATGCTGAAATTTGATACGAGAAATAAAAAACCGGCGCTCTATAATATCCTGGCGATATCTGTAGTGACCGTGATCATTCTGGCACTGCTTCTTAAAGACGGCGAGACTCATTCACTTGGAGTTTCTCTTGTTTTTTCGGTTTATATCGTGATCTCACTGGTTATCCTGGCAATGGCCTTCGTCGGACAGATCCATTATAATCCCTATTCCTATAATACGATCTACTACATGGGCTTTATGCTTTTTCTGCTCTTTGTTCTGATCACACAGCTTTACCTGACAGTACAGATCATCCGCTATCCGGATACATTCGGAACAAAACAGATCCTTTTTGCCCTGCTGAACTCGGCAAAAAACTATCTGTTTCTGACATTTCCTTTTTTACTTGTATTCTCGATCGCTCTTTGTGTCTCCAACATCTCCCTGATCCGTCATGAGGGACGCAGGCTGGTGAACATACTGGGGATCATTCTGTCATTTCTGATTGTTGCAGGAGCGCTCTGCCTGTTTGGGTTTGATTATTATATAGCGGGCCGGGAAGACAGGCACATGGTCTTAAATCTCTGCCTGAACCTGTGCTCAGCCATGTATCTTTATTTCGAATGCATGCTGATCGGGGCGATCGTGGCGGATATTATTGCCGCCAGGTATGAGCCTGAACGGGATAAGGATTTTCTGATCATCCTCGGATGCGGCATCCGAAAGGACGGGACACCGACGCCGCTTTTAAAAGGCCGCGTGGACTGCGCGCTTTCGTTTTACCGAAAGCAGAAGCAGGAGACGGGAAAGGATCTGATCTTTGTGACTTCCGGCGGACAGGGACCGAATGAGGTGATATCGGAAAGCGCTTCCATGAAGGCTTACCTGATGGAACAGGGAATTCCGGAGAAAAAGATCATAGAGGAGGACCGGTCGACCAGCACTTTTGAAAATATGAAATTTTCAAAAGAGAAGATATGGGCGGTCAACCCGGAGGGAAAGGTGGCATTTGCCACGACCAATTACCATGTTTTCCGGGGAGGCCTCTATGCCAGACGCGTAAAAATGCGCGCTGTCGGAATGGGGGCCAGAACCAGATGGTATTTCTGGCCGAATGCTTCTGTCCGGGAGTTTGTCGGTCTGCTTACGGAACACCGCGGGAAACAGATCCTCGTCTTCGGAGGGATGCTTGCGATCTATACGGTGCTGACATTCCTGTGCTTTGCACGGTAACAGCCGGATCTGCACAAAGCAGGGATGCCTCCGTTGCTGAAGACATCCGGCAGATGACCGGACGGAAAGAAAGACAATAACAAAGAAAGAAGGACACAGCATCCGCCGCGTCCTTCTTTCTTTATTGTGGAGCTGCCAGAAAGGCAAAGGGGTTTGTTTATTCGCCAAGG